>CAKZOY010000055.1 GCA_937138275.1 uncultured Chloroflexota bacterium | reverse complement strand
ATGGCCCATCTCCGATTGACCCGTGAAGAACGACAGTCGTTGATCGCTTTCCTGCAGGACCTGGTCCGCATCCCTAGCCCGTCCACCCAGGAGGAGGCCCTGGCCCGCCGCATCGTCCAGGAGATGGAACGCCTGGGCCTGCGGGACGTTCGGATTGACCGGATAGGGAACGTCGTCGGATGGGTGGGGCGGGACGACGGCCCCATCCTGATGCTCAACGGTCATATGGATACCATTGCCGTGAGCGAACCGACGGCCTGGCGGTACGATCCCTTCGGTGGGGTGCTGGAGGGACGGCGCCTCTACGGCCTGGGCGCCTGCGATATGAAAGGCGGTCTGGCGGCGATGGTCTACGGCGCCTACCTGCTCCGCCGCCTCAATCTTCCGGCGCGCGGCCGGGTCGTCGTCGCCTGCGTCGTCCAGGAGGAGCCGTGTGAAGGGCTGGGGAGCCGGGTGCTGATAGAAGAAGAGGGCATCCGGCCCGATTGGGTCCTCATCGCCGAGCCGACGGATATGGACATCAGCCGCGGGCAGCGGGGCCGGATGGAACTGCAGGTCACCGTCCACGGCCGCACCGCCCACGCCTCCCGCCCCGATCTGGGAGAGAACGCCATCTACGCCGCCGCGCGCTTGGTCTTCGGCCTGGAACTTCTGGCGGGGCAACTGGGCAACGACCCCTTCCTGGGGCCGGGCACGCTGGCGGTCACGGAAATCCGCAGCCAGGCCGGGAGCCGCAACGCCATCCCCGACCGCTGCAACCTGATCATAGACCGCCGCCTGACGCTGGGGGAGACCGAAGCGATGGCCCTGGCGGAAGTCCACCGGGTGATCACCCGCGAGGGCGTCCGCGCCGATGTCCAGGTGGCGGAGTTCTCCGCGGCCAGTTACACCGGCTACGCCGGACGGATGCGCAAGGTCTACCCGTCCTGGGTCATAGAAGAGAACCATCCCCTGGTCCAGGCGCTGGTGCGGGCAGCGCGGGCGCGCACCGGACACCGCCCCGCCATCAGTTACTGGGCCTTCTCCACCGAGGGGGCCTACACTGCCGGGATTGCCGGTATCCCCACCGTGGGCTTTGGGCCCGGCGACCCCGTCCGAGCCCACACCGCCGATGAGTGGGTGAACGTAGATGATGTCTGCACTGCGGCGGAGGTCTACGCGCAACTGGCTGCGGAACTGCTATGAGTTTTCGGGGGCGGGGCGGCGGCTTCGCCGCCGCCCCGCCCCACCCCACAACAAGGAGGACCGATGACCACCGAGACCTACTTCTATCGCCGTGCCGAAGAGTGGCTGCACCGATTCGCCGAACGGAACCCGGTCCTGGCAACCCAGATCGGCATCCACCGCTACGACCACCTGCTGGGCGACCGGACACTCCCGGCTTTAGAGGATGAGCAGCAGGAAATCCGCGCCGCCCTGACGGAACTGCGCGGGATGGACGTCTCCGACTTCCGCCTGGACGCCCGGATTGACCATACCCTGCTTGCCCACATCCTGGACTCCTTCATCCGCTCCTATGAGAAATTGCAGGGACACCTCCGGTATCCGGGCAGTTATCTGGATGAGGCCCTCGGAGGCGTCTTCCTGCTCATCGTCCGGGACTTCGCCCCGCTGCCCCAGCGGCTGCAATCCGCCCTGGGGCGGGTGCGGGAGACCCCGCGCGTGCTGCGCGAGGGGATGGCGAACATCATCCCGGAGCAGGTGCCGCGGGTATGGGCGGAGATCGCCCTGGAGCAGGCCCGCCAGGCCCCCGGCCTCTACCTGGGACTGCTGCCAGCCATCGCCGCCGAGAACGCCCCGGACCTGCAGGCCGACCTGGCCCAGGCCGGGCAGGAGGCCGCGCAGGCTGTCCAGGAGTTCGCCGCTTTTCTGGAAAACGATGTCCTCCCCCGCGCTGCCGGAGACTTCGCCGCCGGGAAAGACCTCTTTGACGAGATGCTGCGGGAGGAACACATGGTGGACTACGACTCCGACCGTCTGCTGGAGATCGGCTGGGAACAGTTCCACCGGACCCGCCAGCAGATGGAGGAAGTCGCCCGGCAGATAGACCCCAACCGTTCGGTGCAGGACCTGCTGGAGGAGGCCAAGGCCGACCATCCGACGGCAGAGGGGTTGCTGGACGCGTATCGGGAGGCGATGGAGGCCGCCCGCCGGTACGTGTTGGAGCACGAGATCGCCACCATCCCAGAGGGGGAGACGCTGAAAATCGTGGAGACCCCCGTCTACCTGCGGCCCATCATCCCCTACGCGGCCTATATGCCGCCGGGCATCTTTGAGGAGAAGCAGGAGGGCATCTTCCTGGTCACCCCGGTGGACCCCGGCGCGCCGCCGGAGGTCCAGGAACAGACGCTCCGCGGCCATCACCGGGCCAAACTGCCGGTGACGGCACTCCACGAGGCCTACCCCGGCCACCACCTGCAACTGGTCTGGGCGAACCGTCAGGAGAGCATCCCCCGCCGGATGGGCTCTTTCCTGGCGACGCTCTTCATTGAGGGCTGGGCTTTCTACTGCGAGGAGTTGATGGAACAACTGGGCTACATCGCTGAGCCGATCCAGCGGTTGGGCCGCCTATCGGACCAGTTGTGGCGCGCCGCCCGTATCATCCTGGATGTCTCCTTGCACACCCGGGGGATGTCGGTGGATGGGGCAGTGGACTTTCTGGTGCAGGAGTGCCAGTTGGAGCCGACCAACGCACTGGCCGAGGTGCGCCGGTACACCACCAGTCCTACCCAGCCCCAGTCCTACCTGATGGGGAAACTGGCGATTCTGGAACTGGTGGCCGATTACCGCCGCGTCCATCCTGACGCGCCCCTGCGTCAGGTCCACGATGCCATTCTGGGTTGCGGCAGTCTCCCGCCCCGCCTGATGCGCCAGCGACTTTTATAATATAACCACGAAGAGCGCGAAGGGAAACACAAAGGGCGCAGAGGAATTTCCCTGTGCCCTTTGTGTTTTTTGTGGGTAGCAACGAATTTCACGAATTACACTAATTGACTGCACAAGCCCCCACTGCGCCGCCGCACGCACGCTCAATATTTGACTTTCTGCCCCAAAATGGGTATAATGTTCTCTAATTCATCAGGAGGTGCAAGGTGAACAAAGACCGTCTTTCCATGATCGGCCTGCTGGTCCTCCAGGTGATTGCTGTTATTTTGTACCCTCTCAATTTCTTTCGTGAGGCGCCTCAGGCGGCCGTCCTGCCTCCGGCACTCCTGATTTTCATCCTGCTGGCTATAGCCGGGATGAACTCCGGCGTCCTGACCCCTATCGCCGGGCGAGTCTCCCTGGTTTTCGTCCAGGGGCTCAACGTGGTGATGCGTCTGATGATGATTCCCCCGCACCTGCGGACTTCCACAGGGTGGAATTGGCCCTTCCTGGTCCTTTCCCTGGTGAGCATTGCTCTTTCCTGGGCAACGATCGTGTGGATGGGGCGACGCCATCCCCGGACATTGTTGCTCCGCCGCGCGAAAAACGGCGAGTAAGAACCGTAGCGAATGTGCCCTCTTCGGGGCGGGCGGCTTTGCCGCCCGCCTTAAAACGCCACATCACAAACAAGGAGGTGAACGGTGAACAAATGGGTATATCTTTCCAGTGCTGCCGGCAAAGAACTGGCGCAGGACCTGGGCCACGCGCCCAGTTTGGATGAGAAAAAGGCTGTCCTGGGCGGTAAAGGGGCCGGCCTGGCGGATATGTTGGAGGCCGGACTGCCCGTCCCTCCAGGCTTTACCATCACCACTCAGGCTTGCGTCGCTTACACGAATGCCGGGAATCGCTTCCCCGACGGCCTGTGGGAGCAGACACTGGAAGCGCTGAAAGCCATAGAACAGGAGACCGGCAAGCGCTTCGGCGACCCCGAAAATCCCCTCCTGGTCTCCGTCCGCTCCGGCGCCAAGTTCTCCATGCCGGGGATGATGGATACCATCCTCAACGTCGGCCTGAACGACGAGACGGTCCAGGGAATGATCCGCCTCACCGGCAACGAGCGCTTCGCCTGGGACGCCTACCGCCGCCTGCTGGCGATGTTTGGTCACACCGCCCTCGGCATCCACGGCGAACTCTTCGCCCAGGCGATGGAAGACATGAAGGCCGAGCGCGGCGTCCAGGCCGATACCGACCTCACCGCCGAGGACCTCCAGGAACTGGTCCGGCGCTACAAGGAAATCTACCGCCGGGAACTGGGGCGGGACTTCCCCCAGGACCCGCTGGAGCAGTTGCGCATCGCCATTGAGGCCGTCTTCCGCTCCTGGATGGGCAAACGGGCGGTGGACTATCGCCGCGCCGAAGGCATCCCCGACGACCTGGGCACCGCCGTCAACGTGGTGACTATGGTCTTCGGCAATATGGGCTGGGATAGCGGCACGGGTGTGGCCTTCACCCGCGACCCGGCGACGGGGGAGAAGCGGTTCTTCGGCGAGTACCTTCTCAACGCCCAGGGCGAGGACGTGGTCGCAGGCATCCGCACCCCCCGCCCGGTGGAGCAGATGAAGGAAGAACTGCCCGAAGTCTATGAGCAACTGGTGGGCATCGCCCAGAAACTGGAGCGGTACTACCGGGATATGCAGGATATTGAGTTCACCATTGAGCGCGGCCGCCTCTGGATGCTCCAGACCCGCTCCGGCAAGCGCACCGCCCGCGCCGCGGTCAAGATCGCCGTGGATATGGCGAACGAGGGTCTGATCACTCGCGAAGAGGCGGTGATGCGCGTCCAGCCCAGAGACGTGGACGCCCTGCTCCACCCGCAGTTTGACCTGGCCGAGATGGAAAAGGCGCGGGCGTCGGGCCGCCTGCTGGCGACCGGCGTTAACGCCTCCCCCGGCGCGGCGGTCGGGATGCTGGCCTTTGATGCCGATACCGCCGAGGCCTGGGGCAAAGAGGGCAAGCCCGTGATTATGATCCGCCCCGAGACCAAGCCCGACGACGTCCACGGGATGATCGTCTCCAAGGGCATCCTCACCAGCCGCGGCGGGGCCACGGCCCACGCCGCCGTCGTCGCCCGACAGTTCGGGATTCCGGCCGTCGTCGGGGCCGGCGCCCTACAGATTGACGTGGAGGCGCGCGAGGTGCGCGTCGGCAGCAAGGTACTGAAAGAGGGCGACTGGGCTTCCCTGGACGGCGCCACTGGCGAGGTCTTTGAGGGGCAAATCCCCACCGTCTACCCCGACTTTGACCGGGAGGTGGAACTGCGCACCCTCCTGGAGTGGGCCGACGAAATCGCCGCCACCCCCGACATCCGGAAGTGGCCCGCCGACTACGAGGGCTTCCCCACCCGCGGCCTGCAGGTCTGGGCCAACGCCGACTACCCCAAGGACGCCCGCCGGGCCCGAGCCTACGGCGCCCAAGGGATCGGCCTCTGCCGCACCGAGCACATGTTCTTTGAGCAGGAGCGCCTTCCCTTTGTCCAGGAAATGATCCTCAACGCCGAAGAGGCCCAATTGCTCCTGGACCGTCGGGAGCGGATTCGGGACCTGCTCCAGAAGGGGAAGGAAGACGGGCGCGTCCTCACCGCCGACCGTCGGGCCGAACTGGAGGCGGAACTGCAGGCGCTGGAGGAAGAGATCGCCCAGTCCCCTGCCGTCCAGAAGTACCTGGGCGCGCTGGAGAAACTCCTCCCCTATCAGCGCTCCGACTTCTACGGCCTCTTTGAGGCGATGGACGGCCTGCCGGTCATCATCCGCCTGATTGACCCGCCGCTCCACGAGTTCCTGCCCTCGCTGGAGGAACTGCTGGTGAAAGTGACCGAGATGCGGCTGAACGGCGTAGAGGGGCCGGAGCGGGAGGAAGCGGAGCGGATGCTGGAGGCCGTTCGCCGGATGCACGAGGCCAACCCGATGATGGGCCTGCGCGGCATCCGCCTGGGCATCATCTATCCGGATATCACCAAGATGCAGGTGAGGGCTATCTTTGAGGCAGCCTGCCAGGCGGCGAAAAACGGCATTGTCGCCAAGCCCGAAGTGATGATCCCGCTCACCGGTCATGTCAACGAACTGTGGGTCAGCCAGAGGGAACTGGAGGCGGTGGCGAAGCAGGTGATGGAGGAGCAGGGCGTGGAGGTGGAATACAAGTTCGGGACGATGATTGAGGTGCCCCGCGCCGCCGTCACCGCCGATGAGATCGCCCAGATGGCCCAGTTCTTTTCTTACGGGACGAACGACCTGACCCAGATGACTTTCGGCTACAGCCGGGACGACGCCGAGCGCCGCTTCCTGGTGCAGTACGTGGAGCGGGGCATCCTGCCGGAGAACCCGTTCCAGGTGCTGGACCGGCGGGGCGTGGGCGAACTGGTGCGGCTGGGTGTCCGGCTGGGCCGCCAGACCCGCCCCGACCTGGAGGTGGGCATCTGCGGTGAGCACGGCGGCGAGCCGTCGTCCATTGAGGTCTGCCATATCGTCGGCCTGAACTACGTCTCCTGCAGTCCGTTCCGGGTGCCCATCGCCCGGCTGGCCGCGGCCCAGGCCGCCATCCGCCACTGCGGCCGGGTGCTGGGGAGCATCGCAGAGACCGCCGGGGCGTATTATACGGCGAAGGATTAGTTACTGGGAGTAAGGAGTAGGGAGTA
>CAKZOY010000054.1 GCA_937138275.1 uncultured Chloroflexota bacterium | reverse complement strand
GACCTGCCCGGAGGCGGTGGGAAGACGCCGGTCAACCCTCGCTACCTGATTGCCTGGAACGGGCGGGTGGCGATTTTCCGCAACTACGAAGGGGTGATCGCCCGCTACACGGAGCCCGACGACTACCGTTTTGAGTGTCCGCCGAACTGTCGGATTTGTGAGGAGCGGCGGGCGCGCGGGCTGGATCAGCCTCTGGTGGGGCCGACGCGCCTCTTTGCGGGCGAGGCGATCGCCCTGGAACCCACCGACCTGCCCCGCCGGGCCCGGCGGCGGGGAGCGGAACCGTCGCCCGGCGTTGCGCGTTGATCCGGAACTCTCCGGGAGAATCACCGAAGAGGAACAGAGGGTAGTCCCCAAGGCCGGAGTTCTGGGCTTGACAAATCTGGCTATTCGGGGATACTGGTAGCAAGAATTGAGGTGACCGATGAAAGGGGGTTCTACCCTTCCCTTGGCTGTTGCAGCCGTTGCTCCCGACGGGCATCTCACGCCGGCCCAGCGACGGCGGGTGTTGCTGGACATCTGCTGTCGCCGGGTGCGGCCTGGTAGCGGCAGCGCACCGGATTTACTTCATCGGAGGACAGCGATGGTAGTCTGGCCCGATCTTCGTTCCGTACTCCGGGATATCCCCTGGGTCGTTGTCGGCGCGGTCGCTACTCGCGCCTATATGCCCGAACGGATGACCCAGGACCTGGATATCCTTGTGTATCGGGCCGACGGTGAAAGGGTACAGGAACGGTTAGGCAGGCAGGGTATCGCTTCGTCGCTCCGCTGGCGATTCCTGGGTTCATTGTCCGTTCGCCAGAGGGCGTTGAAATATATGTGCTGCTGGGGGATTTCCCCTGGATGGAAGAGGCGTTTTCGCATACCCGTTCTGACCCCGCCGGATTTCCGGTGCTGGACCTTCCTTACCTGGTTCTGATGAAACTGGCTTCTTCCCGTCTTCAGGACCTTTCCGACATCGCACGCCTTTTAGGACTGGCCTCGGAGGCGGACCTGGAACGGGTGCGGGCGGTGGTTTCTCGCTATCTCCCGGACGCGCGGGATGATCTGGAGTCGCTGGTCTACCTGGGCAAACTGGAACTGGAGGCTCCCTGATGGCCAATCATCCCATCCCTGTCCTCCCGGTTCGCGGCACCTATCGGGAGGTGGGATTCCAAATCGGTACGGCAATGCGCCCGGCGTTGCACGCGCTGATGGAGCAAATGCGGAAGCGCGTACCGGCTGGCCTCACCTATGAGGACCTCGTCCGCCAGGGACGGGTTTTCCTGGCCTACAGTCGGGGGGTGTACCCCCAGTATGTGGAGGAACTGGAAGGCATCGCCGAAGGGGCAGAATTGCCTCTGGAGGAACTGTTCCTGGGGATGTGCGAGGAACTCTGGGAGTCCTCCCTCTGGCGACGGGGCTGCACCGACTTCGCCGCCCGCGGCCGGGCCACGGTGGACGGTTCCACCCTGCTGGCCCACACCAACGATATGCCCCCGGATATGGAGGATCGGCTGGTCATCCTGCGGGTACAGGCCGGGGATGAGCCGGAATTTCTGGCGGTCACCGATGCGGGTCTGAGTATCAGTGCCGGATTCAACGCCGCCGGTATCGCCCTCACCGGCAACGAGGTCTCGGCGCGGGACGTGCGGCCGGGGGTGCCCCGTCTCCTCATCGTCCGGGCCATCATGGCCGCTCGGCGGCTGGGGGAGGCGATGGACGCCTGCCTGCTGCCCCAGCGGGCATCCAACTACAACAACATCATCGCCGACCCCTGGGGGGAGGTCTACAGCGTGGAGGGCTCGGCCACCGACGCCGAGGCCCTGTACATAGATGGGGACATCTTAGCACATACTAACCACTATCTCAGCCCTACAATGCGCGCGATGGAGGCCGACCGCAACGGGATCGGCGGCTCCATCCTTCGCTACCATCGGGCGATGCATCTGCTGCGGGAGAACTTCGGTCAACTTTCTCCGGAGCGCTTCCAGGCCATGCTGGCCGACCACGCCAACTATCCCGTCTCCATCTGCAAGCACGGGATAGAGACGGTGACCGTCTTCAGTATCATCATAGACGTGGGCCGACGGCGGGCCTGGATCGGCCGGGGCCGCCCCTGCGAGACAATCTGGACCGAGCATCAATTAGAGCCCCTCTCGCCGCCGTCCCCGGCGTAGAGGCCACCCTGGAAGGTAGCGGACGGCGAGATATTTCTCGGACGGCCTACGCTGCTTACCTTGCCCTTACAGGGGTTTCGGGGCGGGCGGCCGAAGGCCGCCCGCCCCGAAACCCCTTTTGAACTCACGCCTCTGGCCTGGCATTGGAAGCATAGTTGGTGTATAATTTTTGTAACCATTCGGCCCAGGGGTTGAAACTGCGGGCTGAAAGGGCGCTTCGCGCCGGGCGACCGCCTGCGCGGTCGCCGGAAAGCGTCCACGAAGGTGGACGCCCGGCTGAAAGCCCCCCAGGGGTGATTTTAATCGCCAGGGGTAATTTTTTGTAGAGAGCGCGGCCTGGGGTGTGTTGACTGAGCGGGGTGAAGATGTAATGGGCGGGCGTGTGATTGTCGGCGTCGTCGGGATGGGGCTGAGCGGGCTGGTGGCAGAGGTTGTTCTCTTAAGAGAGCTCCTGATCGTCTTCTCGGGAAACGAACTGAGCATCGGGATTATTTTCGCCAACTGGGTCATCCTTGAGGCCCTCGGATCCTACCTCTTCTCCGGCCGACTTGCTGGGAAATCCCGAAACGCGCTGGCACTATTTGTGGGGATCGCCGTTCTCTTTTCCCTCTCTTTCCCCCTTTCCGTTTTCCTGACCCGCGACCTGAAGAATATCCTCAACGTTTCGGTGGGAGAAAGTGTTGGGCTTGGAACGATGTTTCTTTCCTCGTTCCTTATCCTTCTACCGGTCAGTGTCCTTCATGGCGCGCTCTTCCCTCTCAGTTGCCGCATTTACGAGATGTGCGCTCCCGGAGAGGCGTCACCGGCGGGGAAGGTGTACGCCTATGAGACGGTGGGCACCATCGTAGGCGGCATAGCGTGCACATATCTCCTGGTGCCCCATTTTCATGCCTTTCAGATTTCTTTTGGATTGGCGCTTTTGAACTTCGCGATTTGCCTGGCGTTGCTTGTCTCTTTCCGGGCAACCGGACCCTCTCTCCAGGCGATGCTGGTCGCCGTGACCAGCCTGACCCTTCTCTCCATCTACGGGCTGTTGGGAGGGTGGGCGGAAAAATGGCACTGGAGTTCTATCAGAAAGCAGTGGCACCCTCTTCCCGTCGTGCATTACCAGAACTCTCCGTACGGCAACATCTGTGTGATAGAAAATCAGGGGCAATACATTTTCTTTCAGGACGGCGTGCCCGATCTCATCGTCCCGGTACCCGACGTGGTGTCTGTGGAAGAATTCGTTCACCTACCTATGCTGGCTCACCCTGCACCGGCGAAAATCCTGATTTTGAGCGGTGGAGCGGGCGGTGTCATCAACGAGATTCTCAAGCATCCCACCGTGGAGTGGGTGGAATATGCGGAACTGGACCCGCTGATCCTCTCCCTGCTAAAAAAATTCCCCACCCCACTGACAGAACTGGAATTGACCGATGAGCGAGTGCAGATCCGCCATGTAGATGGACGTCTGCTGCTGAAAACAACGCCCCATACTTATGACCTGATTTTCGTAGGTATTGACGAGCCGTCGGATTTGCAGGCAAACCGCTTTTTTACTCAGGAGTTCTTTTGGGCGGCAGAGCGGCGTCTGAACGAAGGAGGCATTCTGGTCATAGGAGTGCCCGGCTCTCTCACATTCCTGAACAATGAACGGAGAAATCTCAACAGTTGCGTTTTTCACACTCTACGCCGCGCCTTTTCCCATATTCGGGTAATTCCTGGCGACGGTCGGAACCTTTTCCTCTCCTCCGACTCTCCCGAAATTCTCGCCCTGGACCGAGGGCTGGTAGAGAGGAGATTGAGGGAGCGGAATATTGAGATCGGTGGGTTGGTCCCCTGGTACATAGAGAACAAATTGCATCCTGGCTGGGGGGAGTGGTTTGCCCGCTTCATCCAGGAAAGTAGCCGGAAAGTCAACGAGGATTTCCGACCCCTGGGTTTATTTTATAGCATCGCCCTCTGGAACGCAATATTCGCTTCCCCTTTCGGCCAGTTTTTTGGGGAGTTGGAGAGAATCCAGTTATGGATGGTCATTCTGTTACTGGGCGTTCTTCTTCTGGCCCATCTCTTTCTCCGTTCCCGGGGAAGGACTCTTCTGCCAGGCATCCCTTTCGCCATCGTCACAACCGGTTTCGCAGGAATGATTTTTGATCTGATGGTCATTTTCGGCTTTCAGGCGATTTACGGATATGTTTTCCTGTGGATCGGACTGCTCGTGGCCTCTTTCATGGCAGGAGCGGCGGTTGGCTCGCTGCTGGTCACTGCCCTACAGGAGCGAATCCGAAACGGTTTCCGCTTTTTCGTCCAGATTGAACTGGCAATTCTCCTCTGGTCCCTCGGGTTGCCCGCCCTGTTGAGGATAACGAATGCCTGGATGGGCACAGGCGCTTTCGCAATTTCCGGCGTGCTGTTTCTGATCATATCCTTTATTGGCGGATTTTTGATCGGTTCGCAGTTTCCCCTGGCGAACCGGCTGTATCTGGGGGAGGAGAGGACGGTCACTGCGACGGCCGGGATGTTATACGCTTCCGACCTGCTGGGGGGATGGTTGGGCGGGATGGTGGGTGCCGTGGTGCTTCTCCCCGTTCTTGGGCTTGCGGGAACCTCTCTCACAGTGGGGTTGCTGAAAATGACCAGCCTCATTGTTGTGCTCGCACTCCCCCGGTCCGCCCTTGGGAAAAGGTAAGGAGGTAAAGATGGAGGATTTTCTGCTTCAGAAGTACACACGAAGGAAGTTCCTGGAAAAGGCCGCCCGATTCTGTTTGCTGGTAGGGGTATCTGCCCTTTTTCCCGGATGCATGAAGAAACCTCCGGTCATTGATTCAGGTACGGACATCACCGCGATCCGGGAAGCCACTGGAGCCGAAGGGACCCGGAGCGCGACGGCCGAGGTTGTAGAGCCCTCCCGTACCCAGGTTCCCTTTGAACCGGCGTATCTGAAACTCCACAGAACCGGTGAACTCCGGGAACGGGCGGAAGAACTGTGGGCGGTTATGCAAAGGTGCCGACTCTGTCCAAGACAGTGCGGGGTCAACCGCCTGAAGGGCGAGAGGGGATTCTGTCGCTCACCAGGGGCTACACTGATGATCTCCGCGTTTCACCCCCATTACGGTGAGGAGAGACCGCTGGTGGGGGTAGGAGGTTCGGGAACCATCTTCTTGACCCATTGCAACCTGCGGTGTGTCTTTTGTCAGAACTGGGAAATCAGCCAACTGGGGCTGGGCGCAGAGCGGGAGATTGAGGAGTTTGCCGAGATGATGCTGGTCCTGCAGAAATACGGTTGTCACAACATCAACATTGTGACCCCCACGCACTATTCCCCTCACATCCTGAAAGCGCTGGACATAGCGGCGAGCAAAGGCCTGCGCCTCCCTATCGTATATAACACCTCCGGTTGGGAGCGCGTGGAAATCCTGGCGTTCCTGGACGGAGTGGTGGATATCTACCTGCCCGACTTCAAATACTGGGATAGCGAGATGGCGGCTCAATACTCCTCTGGGGCGGCGAGTTACCCTGAAATAACCCGAGCGGCCATTCTGGAGATGCATCGGCAGGTGGGCGTGGCGAAGCCCAATCGGGCGGGCATTATGGAGCGAGGGCTAATGATTCGGCATTTGGTGATGCCGAACGACATCGGCGGTTCGGAAAAAGTGATGGAATGGATCGCCGAAAACCTGCCCAAAGATACGTATATCAACATTATGGCTCAATATACCCCCATGCACAAGGCGTACGATTATCCCGAACTCTCCAGGCGGATCACCAGGGAAGAGTATCGGAGAGTAGTCCGGAAGGCGATGGATTTGGGGTTGACAAATCTGGATATTCAGGGATATTGGTGGCTGGAGGATTAAGGAGCAGGGATCGTATCTGTTCTTACAAAACCCACTTCCCATCCCTTCTCGTATGGGTGGGTTTTTGGGGCGGCCTTCCTCACCCCACCGGGAACGGCGGGGCTGAGGGGAAAAGGGTGCTTTTGTAAATGGACAAATTATTCCAGCAATCCCCGAGAAGAGCGCACCCGGCGATTCCTCAGTCAGATTCTCACCCATTGATTTTTGTCCGCTGCGCCCCCTGGCATACTACGGACGGCCCGAGCGCTCTCCCGCCGTTTCGGTTGATGCTATTGCCCTTGCCTCCTCCCGGTTGCGGCATTCGCGGGGAGACTTTACAACGAATTCCGCACGGAAGTGATATACATTTCCGTACGGAACCCCTTGACAAACCGAACGGTTTCGTGTATAATAAGCACGTATGGGAACACCGACTCCCCATAGACGGGCGGAAATCGCCCGAATGCTCTCCCAGCACGGGGCCGTTCGGGTCGCTGACCTGGTGGCCCGTTTCGGCACGGCAGAGCCCACCATCCGCCGCGACCTGGACTGGCTGGTGGCGCAGGGCCTGGCCCGTCGGGTGCGCGGAGGGGCAGTCGCCGCGACCACGGTGGCTGCCGAGTCCCCGTCCGTCCCCGGTACTGTCTCCGCCCGCATCGGGCAAATGGCCGCCTCGCTGGTGGAGGACGGCGAGACGGTCTTCCTGGGCCCCGGGTCTCTGACTCTGGAAACCGCGCGGGCGCTCTCCGACCGTCCTTCCCTGACCATTATTACCAATGGGCTGGCTGTGGCGCGCCAGATCGCCGACCACACCTCCCATACCCTGATTCTCACCGGCGGACAACTGGAGCGCGGGGAGCAGGGGCTGATGGGCCATCTGGCGCGAATGGCGCTGGAGGACCTGCGGGCCGACCGGGTGATTCTGGGACTGGGCGGGGTGGATGCCGCGGAGGGGTTGACCGATGACCATCTTTCTCAAGCCGAACTGGCCCGCATCCTCCTCCGGCGAGGGTTACAGGTGGTGATCCTGGTGCCGCCGGAGAGGGTGGGGCGAGTAGCGGCCGTCTACATCGCCCCGGCGACCGGCGCGGATGTCATCATCACCGCACGGGAAGCCGATTCGGCCCCTCTCTGGGACCTGGCCGAGTGCGGCGTCCGCGTCCTGCTGGCATAATCTGCAATCTGCAATTTGCAATCTGCAATTTGCAATCTGCTTGCAATCTGCAAT
>CAKZOY010000053.1 GCA_937138275.1 uncultured Chloroflexota bacterium | reverse complement strand
AGCGATGCACCGATGGCAAGGCGACTCTGCGCTCAAATCAACTTTCAAAATGAAAAACTGTGGCCGTGTGAAGTATAAAGCCGATCATGGGAGAATCGCCCTTGCGCTTTTCGATGTCGGCTTACCAGCTTCCCCTGCCCCTCCCTCCCGTGGACCAGGAATCCCGTCTGATACCACCTCAGGGGGTGTTATGACTTTTTGAGACTTTGTGAAAGAGCCGTGATACGACTTTACGAGAATCGGCACTCCTACACCACATTATACTCCCGAATCAGCCGCCCCTCCCGAAAACGGGTGATGGAAAGGGAGGAAATGTCCAGCGTGTGCGCCTGACCATCCAGAATCTCCTCCGCCAGGAGCAGGCCGCAGATGGGGCCGTGCATAAAGCCGTGACCGCTGAAGCCGCCGATGACGTAAAAGCCCCCCAGTTCCGGCACCCGTCCCAGGATGGGATGGGCATCCGGTGAGACCTCGTAGAGACCGGCCCAGTGGTTGGCCAGCGTGGCCTTCTCCAGAATCGGCATCCGCTTCATCGCCGCTTCCAGGTGGACCAGTTCCCACTCCTCGTCCACCGACTGGTCAAATCCCACCTTCTCGTTGGGGTTGGACATGCCGGTCAGGATGCCCGGCCCCTCGCGGTGGAAGTAGAGGGACTGGGCAAAGTCAATGACGAAGGGGAAGTCGGGCGGAACCTCCGGGAGGGGGCCGGTGACAACGATCTGGCGGCGCAGGGGGACGATGGGGATTTCCACCCCGGCCATTTCGCCCACCTCCCCGGCCCACGGCCCGGCGGCGTTGACGACAACCGGAGCGGAAACGGTCCCCCGATTCGTCACCACACCCCGCACCCGGCCGTTCTCCACCTCTATGCCGACGACCTCCACATCGTTGAGCAACCGGGCGCCCAGCCGGCGTGCCCCGGAGACGTAGCCCTGAACGACACTGTTGGGGTCCGCCAGGCCGTCCCGCGCGTGGAACGTCCCCGCTAGGACCCCCTCCAGGTTGATCTGCGGCACCATTCGGGCGATGTCGTCCACCCCCAGCCATTGCGTCATCACTCCCAACCGGTGCTGCATCGCCACAATGTGGCGAAAGGCCTCCACGTCCTGCTCGCGGGTCAACAGGAAAAGATAGCCGCAGTAGCGGAGGTCTATTGGCTGGCCCAACTCTTCTTCAAAGCGGTCCAGCATCGGCAAACTCAAGAGGGAGAGGCGGACATTGATCTCGGTGCTGAACTGGTAGCGAATGCCTCCGGCGCATTTGCCGGTGGCCTGTATCCCGAAGAAGGGCTCCCGCTCCAGGAGCAGGACGTTCCTGCAACCTTTGAGGGCGAGATGATAGGCCGTGCTGGTGCCCATCACCCCGCCACCGATAATCACCACGTCGGCAGTACGGGGAAGTTCCATATTCATGCCCTCCAATTCATCCGACAGCAAATCCGGAGACCTCCTCCTTAGCATGGGTAGGTTTTTTCATTCCCCGGCGAGCGAAGGGTAAAAAGAAGATTTTTTGATTGGGCGGCAAAGCCGCCCAATCAAAAAATCTGTTTCTTCCCCGCCTCGTCGGGAGCGATATCGCGCTCTTGCCTGACCGTAAACGGTCAGGCTAAGCATCAAAAAGGCGCTTTTGCACTTTGAAAAATTAATCGGGCAATATAGTCCCCCCTTGATTTGACGATCCCGGCGCTATCCGTGTGCCCCTCCTCCCTGCCCCCCTCCCCGTTGAGGGCGGACGGATCGTCCGCCCCTACGGCCGCACGGGGAGGAAAGGGCAAGGACAAGCCTTGCCCTTACGGGGGTTTTGGCGCTGGCGGCCTTCGGCCGCCAGCGCCAAAACCTTCATTGTTCTCCCCCTTCTCCCCCGCCGCGGCGAGGGAGAAGGGGGTTGGGGGGATGAGGGGGCGCTCATATCCGCCAACAGGTGATTCCTGGTATTGCTGGAATAATTTGTCCATTTACAAAAGCGCCCTTTTCCTCCAGCCCTCGTTACAGCGGGGCAAGGAGGGCTGCCCCAAAAACCTACCCATACGAGGGGGCCTCCTCTGGATACCGAAGGGTCAGCAGACGATACAGCAGAATCACCGCAATCAGATAGGCGATGGTCTTGGGCAGCATCATCGCGCCCAGAACGGGATACCGCACCGCGCCCAGGACAGTGACCCAGTATGCCGCAAAAGAAAAGACCATACACCAGGCAATGGTCTCCAGCAACTTTCGCTCCCTGGAGGGAGCCGCCCGGGCATCCCGAAAGAAAGCCAGGACAACGAGCAGCCCCATCAGGGTGAACGGGATATTCCGGTAGACCCGCCATCCAGGCGCGGCGTTCCCTTCCCACCCGTTCAGCGGACAGGGTAGAATCCCCAGACGGATGACCAGCAGCCCCAGCATCACCCACGTCCCCAGAGTCCAGAGCGCATTCTGGCGCTCCTGACGGTATTGAAACAACAGGAAGTAGAAAAGGCTCATAGTCGCCGAACTGATGACCAGTCCGAGGGCGAGCCAGTCCCACTGCCTTCCGAACCAGTTCAGCACATCCGGGACGGGAAGACCGGTGAAGGTGCGGTACATCCGGGGAATCGTGTGGAAGGAATCCCCGACAGCCAGACTCAAAACGGCCAGGAAAGGCCAGAGCAACGTCCGGCGGGCCGCAGGAGAGAGATGGCGCATATCCCGAAGCATCAGCCCGATCACCGTCCACACGCCGATCAGATAGATCAGGCTGACGACGACAACGCTCCATTCCGCAGCAGGGGGCATCATAGCGGACCTCCTTGTGAGATGTCAAGGGGTGACGGGCGGTTCCCCTCCGCCACCCCCGTTGCTCCTCAGTTGAGATTGGCAAATCATCGCCCGGCCGATCCAGGCAGGCAGGTCGGAACGGTCGGGGGCAAGGATCAGGGCGTGCCGGAAGGCCGATTCGGCGTCCGCGCAGCGACCGGCATACAGGTACGCCGTCCCCAGGGCCACCGCCAGCGCCGCGGCGGGCCGGCCGGAGATGACGTACAGGGAAGAATCCCCCCGCTCCATCAGGGAGCGCGCCGCCTCGTAGCAGATGACGGCCTCCGACCAGGCCTCTATGGCCGCGTAGGCGTCTCCCAGGACCACCCACAGGGCGGCGACGTCGCCCCCTTCCCGAATCGCGTCCCCCACCATGCGGATGGCGACCCGCGGCAGTCCCTGAGACAGCAGGGTCCGGCCCCGATAGTAGAACCGCAACGGGTCATCGGGATGGAGACGGGTATATTCGGCCGCCAGGTCAGCCATTCGGTCGGAGCGGGCGGTGGATACTGCGCACTCCCAGCGCGCGGGGAACAGCACCTCTGCCATCGCCGGGTCCAGCCGCGCTGCGCGGTTGTAGGCATCCAGGGCTTGCAGCGGGTCGCGGAAGCCCCGACGCAGGATTTCCCCCAGCAGCGCGTGGGCGGCCGCGTCCCGGGGCTCCAGAGCGACCGCCATCTGCCCATCCGCCAGCGCCGCTGCCGGGTCTCCCAGGGCCAGATACGCCGCCGCCCGCGCCCGGTAGGCGGGGGCGAAGGCCGGGTCCTGCGCCAGCGCGGCGGAAAATGCCCCGATCGCCGCCTCCACCTCCCCGGCCTGCTGATGGGTCAATCCCATCTCATAGAGCGCCGCCGGACCCGGAGTCGGGGTGGCAGTGGGCGATGGCAAAGGGTAGACGGGGGACGGGAGGGGTTCCCGTCCCCCCAGACAGCCCGTCAGCAATCCCAGAAGCAGCAGCCAGACGCCGAACGACCTCAACCGGAAATGACCCCCAGTTCCCGCCCCACCTTCGCAAACTTCTCCAGGCCGTAGTCCAGGTCGTCCTTACTGAGCATCGCGGAGACCATCACGCGGATGCGGGCCTGGCCTTTTGGGACGGTGGGGTAGCCAATCGCCATCGCGAAGACCCCCTCTTCAAAGAGGCGACGGCTGAATTGCTGAGCCAGCGGCGCCTCGCCCAGCATCACCGGCGTGATCGGGGTGACGCTGCGGCCCACGTCAAAGCCCAGGCGCTTCATCTCCCCTTTGAAGTAGCGGGTATTTTCCCAGAGACGGTCCACCAGTTCCGTGGATTCAGAGAGGACGGCCACCGCGGCCATGCAGGCGGCGGTGTCCGTGGCGGTGACGGCGTTGGAGAAGAGAAACGGACGGGCCCGCTGGCGCAGGTAGTCTATGACCACCTTCTTGCCGGCAATAATCCCGCCGACGACGCCGAAGGCTTTGGAGAAGGTGCCGATCTCAATGTCAAACTTGCCGTGAAGGCCGAAGTGGTCCACAATCCCGCGGCCGCCGTGGCCCAGCACTCCTTCGCCGTGGGCATCGTCCACCATCGTGATCAGGCCGTACCGTTCCGCCACCTCGTAGATTTTGTCCAGCGGGGCCACATCGCCGTCCATAGAAAAGACCCCGTCGGTGATGACCATGCCGCGCCGGTAGTTGGGCAGGTTCTCTTTGACCTTCGCCTCCAGGTCATCGGGGTCGCAGTGCTCGTAGACGATGATTTTCGCGCCGCTGAGGCGGCAGCCGTCAATGATGGACGCATGGTTAAGTCGGTCGGAAAAGATGACATCTTCCCGGCCCACCAGCGGCGGGATAGCGGCCTGGTTGGCGCAGAAGCCGGACTGGACGTAGAGGGCGTCCTCCACGTGCTTGAATTCGGCCACCTTTCGCTCCAGTTCCACATGGATGGTGAGGGTCCCGGCGATGGAGCGCACGGCCGTCGGCCCGACGCCGAAGCGGTCCAGCGCTTCGTGCGCTGCCTGCACCAGGCGGGGATGGGTTGCCAGCCCCAGGTAGTTGTTGGTGCAGAGGTTGAGCACTTTTTTCCCGTCCACAATCATCCAGGGGCCGGGGGCCGAACCGATGGTGCGCAGGTGGATGAAGAGGCCGGATTCCTTCAACGCGGCCATCTCTTCGCGGATGAAGTCAAATTTGTCTCCCACGGAGCACGCTCCTTTGGCTGCAAGGGGTGTTTCTTCAGGGGCCATTATACAGAAGGGCAAGGGTTCTGTCAATCGGTATATTGGGTATCGGTGGATTAGGTATCGGTAGGTGTGGAATATCGTAAAGGCGTATCCCGGCATTCTGGCAAAGCCTCAAAAAGCCATACCACCCCCTACCGGGGGCTGTTGGTAGTGCGCCACAAAGCGTAGCGGAGTGGCGTTCCAGCCTGTACAGCAGGGTTTTGCTTTGAGCCGGAGGGTTTCAGCCTCTGGCTAACGGTCATTATTTCCAGCAGAAATCGGGGTCCCGACGGCCGCGCCAGCACCAGCAGCGCACCTTCACCGAGGGGTCAAATATGGGCCAGAACGGCCGGGGAAGTTGCCGCCAGTCCCCTTCCTCTATCGCCGGGGATTCGGCATAGGTGTCCACAAACAAGAGGCGCGCCCCTGGATGCGCCGTAGTGTAGTCCAGGAGCGCCGCCATTGCCTTGCCGGTGTACGTGGTCTCCAGCGGCAGCCCCTCGGTCCGCGCCACCCACTCCACCGCCCGCCGGGCCTGGGGCGTGGGATGGGCGTATCCGGGCCCCAGGTAACCGTCCAGCAACTCCACCTCGTCGGGGGCAATCCGCAACGATGGGACGGTGGGGTCCAGACGGCGCAGGTACGCCGCCGCCCGGTTGACCATCCGGGCAATCCTGGGCCGGTTGGCGACGTCTTCCTCAATCACCCGAACGCCGATGACCCGCCCGCGCCATCCCGCCAGACGCGCCCCCAGAATCAGCCCGGCGAACGTCCCGCACGACCCCACTGCCACAAAGGCCGCCTCCGGTTCCGGAACTCCCACCTCTTCCCACTGCCGTTTGATTTCCAGCGCGGCGTTTACATACCCCAGCACTCCCAGCGTCCCCGGCGCGCCGGGGTAGATGAAGTAGACCGGACGGCCGGAGCGGACCGTCCAGCGCACGTACTGCCAGAGAAACCCCAGGGCCATACCGACGTAGTCCCCGCAGAAATGGGCCTCAATCCCCAGTGGGGGCGTCGCCTGCAGCGCGTGGCGGACTTCGTCGCTGATGGGCTGGCAATAGTACGCGCAAACTGTCTGCAGGCCGAACTGGCGCGCGATAACGGCCGTCGCCAGGATGTGATGAGAGCCCAGGCCCCCGCCCGTCAGGACCACCTTCGCCCCTCGGCGCAGTACGTCCCCGAAGACGAACTCAAACTTGCGCATCTTGTTGCCGCCGTAGACGGGATGGGTGAGGCCGTCCCGCTTGACCCAGATTTCCGCCCCCACCTCGGCCGACAGATGCTCCATTCGTTCCAGCGGGGTGGGAAGGTCCGCCAGCGGGACAAAGGGGACCCGTCCCCGAAGGGCGGGAAAGGCCTCAAAAAGGGCACGGTTCATCTGCCGGCTCATCGTCTCCCTCCAACTGTTGAATCACCCGCCGGTAGATGGGCCAGGGCCAGCCGGACGTCAGATGGTCGGGACGGTTCCCGCCCCAGGTGATCCCGCCCGTACAGAAGAACGAGACATTCACCCGGCCGGTGAGCAGGGGGATAGCGGTGGAGTTGCGGCAGATGGACATATCCGCCAGGGTGCGGGAAATAAGGGCGTCAAAGCGGGCGGTCACCCAGCCACTGCGGAAGAGGTAACGGGTGAAGGACTGCCAGCGCTCCCATCGGCTCAGCGGGGCCAGGACCCGGTTCACGGCGTCAATCGTCCGGCGGCGCAGCGACGACTCCTCGGCGGTCAGTGCCGCCAGCGCCGACCGGTCCAGACGGCGCGCATGGCCGTCCCAGATGTCCTCCGGCACCGTCGCCGCCAGCATCCGTCGGATCGCTTCCACCCCACCCCGCACGATGACAACATCCGGGGTGATGGGAAATCCCTCCGGGGGGCCCAGGAGATACCCGGAGACAGGATGGGCCAGACGGGGCGCCAGTGACCCTTCAAAGCGGTCCTGCGGGGGCTTGAGCCCCAGCACCACCGGCGACCAGCGGCAGACCCAGACCGACGACGGCAGGACGCGCAGGAGTTCCCCCTCCCCTGCCCGACGCACGGCATCGCAGAAGGAGACACCCTCGTAGAGCGGCACATCGGGATAAGATTCCGCCTCCCCCAGCCGCGCCACCACGACCAGGATGACGTCGTTACCAGATCGCGCGTTCATGGGCGAATTCTTTTTTGCCACGGATTTCACGGATTTCACAGAAGATGAAATCTTTGCCACGGATTTCACGGATTTCACAGAAGATGAAATCTTTGCCACGGATT
>CAKZOY010000052.1 GCA_937138275.1 uncultured Chloroflexota bacterium | reverse complement strand
CAACAAAGAAAACCTCGGAACGAACCCTCGGACTCCCACCCGGGCAAGGGATGGGATACGACTTTGTGAGACTTTGTGAAAGACTGGGTGATACGACCTTATGAGAATCAACAGGATAGCCAGACATTGTGCCCAATCCTGCAACGAAAGGAGGTGAAAGCGGGAATTCTTTAGACTGACTCGTTCACACCCAGTAAAAGCAACCTAACCAACTTTATCACATTAAACCCATAGAGGGAGATACCATGAAGAAAATGAACGTATTCCTGTGCATGCTGCTTATCGTCGCCATGGTCGCCGCCTGCCAGCCCAAGACGCAGACCCCGACCGCCCCAGCAGCAACCGGATTCCGCGTGGTGGTCATCGGCAAGTCGGTGCACCCGTACTGGAGCAACGTGGAGAAGGGCGTGCGGGCAGCGGCGAAAGACCTGGGACTCGCCGATGACCAGGCCATCTTCTTCGTCCCGCCCCAGGAAGACGTTGCCGCCCAGATCCAGACCATGCAGACCTACATCGCCCAGGGTGTCACCGGCATCGCCATCGCCCCCTCCGACCCCAACGCCCTGGAGCCGGTGATGAAGCAGGCCGCCGAGGCGGGCATCATCGTCACCACTCTGGACACCCCGCCTGTGGAGAACTCCGTCTCCCTGGTTTACATCGGCACCGATAACTACGCCGCGGGCAAAGTGGCCGGTGAGCAGATGCTCAAACTGCTCCCCAACGGCGGTCTGGTGGGCATCGGCCGCGGCTCCGATACCGCCCTTAACGCCCTCCAGCGCACCCAGGGCTTCCTGGATGCCATCAAGGGCTCCAAGATTCAGACCCTGGAGCCGGTCAACGACCGGGAAGACTCTGCACGGGCGCTGGAACTGGCGAACTCGGTCCTCTCCGCCCACCCCGACCTGGCTGGTGCCTTCGGCGTCTACGCCTACAACGGCCCCGCCTGGGCCACCGCCATCAAGGAGGCCGGCCGCGTGGACAAGACCAAACTGGTCTGCTTTGACGCCACCACCGACATCATCAACGGGATCAAGGAGGGCGTCATTGACGCCACCGTCGCCCAGCGCGAGTTTGACATGGGCTACAAGTCCGTGCAACTCATCTACCTCATCGCCACCAAGGGCAAGGATGCAGCCTTCCAGGAGATGGGCGTGAAGGGTGGCGTCATTGACACCGGGGTGGATGTCATCACCCAGGCCAACCTCAAGGAGTACGAGGCGGCGCTGGATAAGAAGGGCATCCCCCACGAGTGGACCACCGCCGGGTGGGAACCCCAGCAGGATGAAGTAGACCAGTGGAAGTAACACGATAACCTCTGGGGGAAACCGCGAGGGATTTTCTCTGCTGTGGGCGGCTTTGCCGCCCACAGCCAACATAATCGGGAGGGACGAGGGATGGCTTACTTTATGGGTATAGATGTCTCCACGACAGCCACGAAAGCCCTGCTGATAGACGAAAAGGGCGAAGTAATCGCAACTGCTTCCGCCCCGCACACCCTTCAGACCCCCAAACCGCTCTGGTCGGAACAGGACCCCCACGAATGGTGGCAGGCCACTTCCGCCAGCATCCGGGAGGTCCTGACCAAGAGCGGGGTCCGTGGCGAACAGGTGCTTGCTGTGGGCCTGACGGGCCAAATGCATGGCCTGGTATTGCTGGACGAAAAAGGTCAGGTGCTTCGCCCAGCCATCCTGTGGAACGACCAGCGCACTCAGGCTCAGTGCGACGAAATCCACCGCAGGGTAGGCAAGGAGCGATTCATCCAGATTACCGGCAACGTCGCCCTGACCGGATTTACCGCCCCGAAAATCCTCTGGGTGCAACAAAACGAGCCGGAAGTCTATGCCCGAGCGCGCCATGTCCTGCTGCCCAAAGAC
>CAKZOY010000051.1 GCA_937138275.1 uncultured Chloroflexota bacterium | reverse complement strand
ACCCGTCGCACGGTGTTGGAGGAGACAGCGAACCCAATACCGGCCGACGCCTGGCTGGGACTGATAATCTGGGAGTTCACCCCGATCACCCGTCCCTGCAGGTCCAGCAGCGGGCCGCCGGAGTTGCCGGGGTTAATCGCGGCATCGGTCTGGATGGCCTCGCCGATGAAGCGGCCGTCGGGGCTCTCAATGACCCGCCCCAGCGCGCTGATAATCCCCAGGGTCATCGTCCCCACCTGCCCGAAGGGGCTGCCGATGGCGATGACAAATTGCCCCACCCGCAACTGGTCGGAATCCGCCAGGGGAAGCGGGCGCGGCAGGTTCTCCGCCCGGACGCGCACCACCGCCAGGTCCGACGACGGGTCCACCCCGACGATCTCCGCCGGGAACGACCGCCCATCGGAGAACGTCACCACCACCTCTTCGGCGTTCTCCACCACGTGGTAGTTGGTAACAATGTGCCCCTGGTCATCGTACAGAAAACCGGACCCCGTCCCCTCCTGAGGGATCGGTTGCATAAAGAAGTCGTACGCAATGCTGCGGGTGGTGATGTTCACCACCGCCGGGGCCGCCACCTCGTAGACTGTCTCCACCTGCGCTTCCAGCGCGTTGAAGGCCTCGGCGGGAACGGCCGGCAGGACTGGCGGCGCGGGGGTCGGGGGGGGCGGGACTGTCGGTGCCGGCGTCGGTGCGGGCAGGACGGCCGCCGGTAGGGCACAGGCCACGACCAGGCCAGACGTCACCAGCAGTATCAGCAGCAACCGAAAACGTTTGGAGAACATTTTACCCTCCTATTCGTCACAAAAAGGCGACCCCGCGGGGTCGCCTTTTTCGCTACGGGGAACCGACGATACCCATTATCCAGACAACAACTCCCGAACAACCTCATTGACCAGTCGCCCATCGGCGCGGCCTTTCACCCGGGGCATCAAAGTCTGCATGACGGTCCCCATATCCCGGAGGCCGGTAGCCCCTACCTCCGCGATGACCGCGCGGGCTTCCGCGGCGATCTCCTCCCGGCTCATCATTCGGGGGAGATAGGACTCCAGAATCGCCAGTTCCGCCTCTTCATCCGCGAGTCGGTCGGTGCGAGGGGTACCACGCAGTTCCTCAATAGTCTCCTGCCGCCGCTTGACCTCTTTCTGGAGGACGGCGATCAGAGAGGCCTCATCCAGTTCGCCACCGCGGTCGGCCTCGGCCAACTGGATCGCGGCCAGAGCCATCCGGATGACGGCCTTGCGCCGTTCATCCCGGTTCCGCAACGCTTCTTTCAGGTCTTCCTGCAGACGGTCTTTCAGTCCCAAGGCGACCCCCTCATTCATCTCCGGTGGGCTGTTGCTGATAGAACTCGTGCCGGAGAATGGACATCACGTGAGAATCGTGGTAAGCGCCCTCAAAAAACGCGGCCTGCCGCCGGGTTCCCTCGTAGCGAAAACCGGCCTTTTCGTAGCAGCGCCGCGCCCGGGCGTTTTCGTCAAAAACTTCCAGTTCCACCCGGTTCAGGTTCAGTTCCTCAAAGGCGAAGCGGATCATTGTGCGGGTCGCATCGGTGCCGTACCCCTGGTCCCAGTACGCCTTCTCCCCGAGAACAATCCCAAGCGTGGCGTTCCGGTCTTTCCAGTTGATTCGGTGCAGGCCGACGTTGCCGATATGCACCCACTCATCCCCCGCCCGGGCATCCACCGCAAAGACAAACTGCTCCTTCCCCTGCTGCTCCAGCATCCGATCAAACCACTGCTCTTCCTGCGCTGCAGAGATGGGGGCATATATGAGCAGATACCGGCGCACCTCCGGATCGTTGAACCAGCGGACGAAGTTGGGGATGTCGGAGCGTTCTATCGCCCGCAGTCGGACCCGCTCTCCGCAGATCACTTCTGCCTCCAGAGAAAAGTGGTTTCTGTTGGGGCGGGGTTGTCGCTCCAACAGAAACCGCGACAGATAACTCCCGACAATTCCGGTCGGGGCAAACCCAGACTACCCGTATCGCTGCATACTGCGCATCGTGGTCCGGCGGCTCTTGCGCAGTTTGGCAGCCTTTCGGCGCTTCCGCAAGATGGTGGGCGGTTCATAGAACCGGCGCCGACGGATCTCGGAAAGGATGCGCTCGTTCTGAACCTTTTTGTTGAACCGACGCATTAAGGAGTCCAGGGACTCCCCTTCCTCTGCGACAACTCGCGCCACTCCCTGTTCACCTCCTTTCTTTATGGGATGATCTTCTCTGTCTCTTAATTATAACTAACTACCGGGGGTTGTCAAGTTTCGTTGCTGGTGAGGGTGCATTTCAGTTTTATGGCAGATTGCTGGGTAATACCAGTGGCACAGACCGGGGAATCCCTATATTGACAATGGCAAATTTTAAGTTATAAACAAAAATTAGCAGCTGCGCCCTTGGAAAAGGCCGCTGGAAGGGCAAAAGCCAGACGGACTATCGCCTTGGCGGCGCAAAATGGGCGGTTTTCAGCCCCCTCACCCCCCTTACCCCCCTCTCCCCCTTGCCCTGACGGGCGGGGGAGAGGGGGGACAGAGAGGGGTTTTGCGGGGCGGCGGCGAAGCCGCCGCCCCGCAAAACCCCATCTTTTCTCTCCCCTCCCCGTGCGGCTGTAGGGGCGGACGATCCGTCCGCCCTCAACGGGGAGGGGGGCAGGGGGGTGGGGCCCCGCTTGCGGGGGAGAAGGGGGAGAAAAATATGGTTTTTGGCGCTGGCGGCCGAAGGCCGCCAGCGCCAAAAACCATACAAATTCAGCAGCCTGAAAGGCAGGGAGAGGGATTTGCAGGGGCGGCGAAGCCCCCCACCCCATCCCTCCACGCCCTGCAACCTGCGCCCCTGCGCCCTGCGACTTGCGACCTGCACCCTTAAAAATCCACCTCCCAGCCCTCGTAGGCGTACCGGAAGAGTTGGCGAAGTTCGTCGTAGGAGGGGGCGCGGACGGCGGTGACCATCTGGGTGTCGTTGAAGGCGTCATCTACCATTTTGTCCAGATGGGCTTCGTGGGCGCTCCGATCCACTCCCGCCTCCGCCACCGACACCGGGCTGCCGATCTGCCGGGCCAGGTCGCGGATGGCGCGGGCCAGCGCCCGGGCGCCCTCCTCGCCACCGGCCTGGGAAATCCCCGCCAGCGCGGCCAGTTCGGCGAACCGCTCCGGCACCTCGCGGGCGCAGAATTCCACGGTGTACGGCAGATAAATCCCCACTGCCCGGCCGTGATGGACGTGGAAGGTGGCCCCGAGGGTATGCCCCATCGCATGGGCCATGGAGGCCATAGAGTTACCGAAGCCCAGACCGGCGATAGTGGCCGCGTTGTGCATCCGCTCCCGCGCTTCCATATCCGAACCATCCGCTACCGCGCGGGGGAGATAGCAGAAAATCAGCCGCACCGCCTGGATGCAGAGGCCGTCACAGATATCGTTATGCCAGGCACAGGTGTACCCCTCCACCGCGTGGGTCAGCGCGTCCATCCCGGTATCCGCCGTCAACCGGGGCGGCATCCCGGCGACCAGGCTGGGGTCCACAATGGCGATATCGGCCGCGTTCTCCCGGTTCCCCAGCCCCATCTTGCGTTCTTCCACCGGATCCGTGATGACAATGCCCCAGGTAACCTCCGCGCCGGTGCCGCTGGTGGTGGGGATGGCGATGAGGCGGGCCTTCTGGCGCAGCCCCAGCGGAACGAAGGGGTTGATCTCCGCCGGATGGAGGTCGGGCCGCTCGTAGAGAATCCAGATGGCTTTGGCTGCATCCATAGGAGAGCCGCCGCCCAGGCCCACAATCCAGTCGGGTTCAAACTCGCGGGCGATCTCGGCCCCGCGCTGGACGGTAGGCACGCTGGGGTCGGGCTCCACTTCGTCAAAGACCCGCACCTCCAGCCCGGCGTTCTTCAGGTGCGCAATCACCTTGTCCACGATGCCCAGTTTGACCAGAGTTGCATCAGTGACGATGAGGGCCCGGCGGCCCTGCAGTTCGTCCAGGGCATCCAGCGCGCCTTCACCAAAGACGATTTGGGGGGAGACGAAGTACCACACGTTGACCTCCTTGTGCGAATAGCCAATGGTGGGAGGTAATTGAGCGTCCTGCTTTATTCTACACGCTCAGGGTCAAAAGTCAATCGGCCCGTTACGGGGGCTTGCGCAGCAATTCGCCCCACATGGGAAAGGGGTGGGGTGCGGGGTTTGTGGGGGCGGCGAAGCCGCCCCCACAAACCCCACTTTCCCTCTTTACGGGCGCGCCATTCTGGAGGGTTGATATTTCCCTTCCTCCCTACCCCCCATATGCGTCAACTTAAGCAGGGGATGAACGCTCGGGCCGCCTTGAGCCCGACGCTAACCGTCGGCTGTAGGGTGGTTCAAACCCACCCCTGCACCGGGGGCTCGTTGGTGGTGCGCCACGGAGCGTAGCGGAGTAGGGGCAACTTTGAAAGTCGCCCCTACCTTCAGCCTGCATAGCAGGGTTATGTAGGGGCGACTTTCAAAGTAGTCGCCCCTACCGGAGGGTTCGGCCTCCGGCGGGAAGGGTTTCCGCCTCTGGGTCCTCACCCTAAGTTGACGCACGTGCCCTTCCCTATGGAGGGCGGACGGATCGTCCGTTTACAACCGCACGGGGAGGGGGATGGAAATGGGGTTTTTGAGCGGCGGCAAGCCGCTGCCCCAAAAACCCATTCCACGAGGGATTGCTGCATAAACCCTACGGGTTGCCCGCCGGAACAACGACGATTTGCAGAACATCGGCGCCATCCGAAGTGACAAGCCGCTCGGTCGTCATCAGACTCCTCGGGTCCACAACGTACAACCCGACAGAAAGGGTGTACGGGCCGGGCGGGGCGTTCGGCGGGATGGAGAGAACCCGCCGATCCGCGATGTATTCGCCGGGAACCCAGCCGGTCGTCGGGCGGCTCCAGTCGGCCGGAACGCCGTCCGACTGGGCAACGAGCGCGCCATCGGCCGCCCGCAGATGGAGGAACACGCGATACGAGGTGCGGGTCTCTGCCTCGGCCCGCCAGACCAGGGTGACCGTCAGGGTGTCGCCCGGCCTGACCGCTTCGGGCTCTATGTCAAACCCCACCAGCGTCGCCACGCCCTGCCAGGTCCCATCTGGACGGTTGCCCAGGGTGACACCAACCGGGTGACCCACGGCCGGAGGGGTAAATGTGCGAGACGGGGCCGTCACCAGAAGGGGCACGGGCACGTCAGCAGCCCGTCCGATGGGAAGAAGGGTCACACGCCAGGTGTACTCACCGCCCTCCAGGCGGGCCGGGAGGTACAGGACGTGTTGCCCAGTCCAGCCGCAACAAACGCCAGAGCGAAGGTCAGAAAGACGGCGTTCAGGTTCCCCAGGCCAGTAAGGCTGAGAAGGGCCGCAACGTAGTAGGAGAGAGGGGCATAGAAATTATAAAAGGGGTAACCGTACCCCCGCGCCATTGCGGGGGCCCAGCGGCTGTAGAGGACTCCTTCCCGCAACAATGACTCCAATTGGGCAGTGCGCAGGGTGTGGAGCAGGAAGTCATCGGAGCAGATAACGGTGCTCGGCATCCACGGTCGGATCGCAACGAGGGAGAGGGAAAGAACAACCAGGACGATGAGTAGACCGTGAACGATGAATCGCAAAGTCTCCTCCTGTGCTGGAATGTTGCACAACCTGGATGAATACTCAAAGACTACCCGCCCCTGCCCTACCCTACGGCTGATATACGGCGACCCGGTGGCTGGCGGCGTCGGTGATGTAGAGGGCGCCGTCGGGGCCGACGGCAATGCCCATCGGCAACGCAAAGGAAGCCGTATCAAACCCGAACTGGCCAAAACTGAAGAGGTAGTTCCCCTGACTGTCAAAGGCCAGTACCCGATAATGGCCCGGGTCGGTCACATAGACCCACCCTCGGCTGTCCACGGCCAGATAGGGTTTCTCCTCGGCCATCGGGTTGTTCCAGCCCGCGATCGGCCACTGCCGCACCGGCTGGCCCAGCGGCGTCAGCACCTGGACACGGTAGTTCCAGGTATCGGCAACGTACACATCGCCATCGGGGCCAACCGCCACACCCACCGGCTCGTTCAGTTGCCCCGGTTCCAATCCAAAGCCCCCCAACTGACGCAGGAAGACGCCGTCGGCGGTGAAGACCTGGATGCGTTTGTTCCCTGTATCCGCCACGTAGACGGTGCCGTCGGGCGCGACCGCAATGCCGCGCGGGCCGTAGAAGGCCCCCGGCCGCAGGTCGGCGCCGTACTGGCTGGAGAAGCCCCACTGGGCCAGGAACTGACCGTCCGGCGAGAACTTCTGCACCCGGTGGGCCCAGGTATCCGCCACGTAGACGGACCCGTCGGGGCCCACCGCCACCCCCCACGGCTCACAGAACTCGCCCGGCAGGGGCGTCCGCTCGGGGCAGCCCCCGAACGTCCCCCAGGAGGCCACCCAGACCCCGTCGGCGGTGAATTTCTGAATGCGGTGGTTGCGGGAATCGGCGACGTAGACAAAGCCATCGGCAGAGACGGCGATGCCGCGGGGCGCGAGGAACTGGCCTATGCCGCTCCCCTCCGTCCCCCACGTCCGTACCGGTGTACGCTGGCGCCAGCCCACGGCGTAGGGGTCGGGAGTCTCGGCCTCCTCCTCTTCCTCCGGCGGCGGGCCGACGTGAAAATCCCACAACTTGTTCGCCACGTCCTTGCGGATGTAGAGCCGGAAATCCCCGCGCAACGGCCATTCGTTGGGGGTGTGTTTGGTGCCGGTAATCTGGTCGTACAGGCTGTAGTCCATGTAGAAGAAAATCCGCCAGAGCGCGGCCCGTTTCTGCCCGTCCTTCAGCCACTCCCAGAGTTTGGGGATGGTGATCCGACGGTAGTCCTCCATCGGCCACCAGAGAAAGAAATAGTCAAACCGGTAGTAGTCGTCCCCCAGGTACGGCTCCACTACAGCCCACTGTTCCCGTCCGGCGATGACGGCCGTCGCCAGCACCTGCTCGCGGGAGGGACGGTCGGGGTAATAGCGGGCGTTGGGGTAGTTGCGCAGGTACCAGATGAAGGGCCAGGAGCCGTCGGGGCCGTAGGTGACGTCAATGAGGCGCGGGCCGCCCGCCACCCGCAGGGAGAGTTCCTCCAGAATCTGCATCGTCGTGCGGACGTCCGGCCCCTCGTGGGCGTAGACCAGGAACTCGGCGGGGCGGTCAAAGTTTATGAAGTTGAGCCGGTAGGCGATGCGCGCTGTCAGCAGGGAAAGGAGCAGGAAGGCCGTGACGGCGATCAGGAGCAGGCCGTTGCGCCCCCCGACGCGCCGCCAGAAGATATAGGTCAGGAATCCGACAAAACCCACGCCGACGAGTCCCCCCAGGAAGGTGCCGGTGACCAGGAGTTGGTCCAGGGTGCCCCCGGCGAAGGGACCCCGTCCCCAGGCCGAGAAAACGGCGCCGATAGATGCCCCCAGCAGGGGGAAGAGGAACAACAGGAGCCAGCCGTACCGCTCCCCGACGGCCCGCCAGTCCACCGCATCTAAGAGACGACCGCCCAGATAGGCCGTCAGCAAAATCATGGGGAGGACGATGTGAACGCTCAGCCAGGGCATCTTCTCCCCAGCGTAGGAGTACCCCGCCCAGGAGAGGAGAATCCAGAAGACGACGAAGGGGATGAAGGGAACGGTTGACTCCGTGGCGACCGGTTCGGTTCTCCGTACCGCCCGAACAATGGCGCCGACGGCAAGGGCAATGAAGGCGGCAACCGTCCCCAAGAGGGGGAGGAAATCGTAGAGAGGGATGATGACCAGGTAGTAGAACCACGGCTGACCGCCGCGCTGGACTTCATGCTGCTCCAGCCAGTAGCCCAGAGAGCCGACCCAGCCGCTGGCGATACCGGCGCCGTTGGTGAAGATGGTGGTGAAGAGGGTGACGAAAATACCGAAGTAAACCGCCGCGGCGACGGGCCAGCGTCGCCGGTCCCATAGCAGGCCGATGACCACCGCCAGGAGAACGCACAGCCCCAGGATGACACCGGAGTAGTAGATGGACGGCGGGTTGTAGTCTATGGGTCGCAGACGGGAAAGGTTCACCCAGAACAGGGGGGCGTATTCGGGCGCCGGGTAGCGGGCGACGATCTGCTTGCCCAGCCAGGCCGCCCCCAGCATAGGAAGCGGGCTGGCAAAGGGCAGGGTGAAGGTGCCGATAAAGATGATGAGGTCCAGGAGGCGGATCGGCAGGCCATCGGTCTGACGGCGGCCCCAGAAGTTCCAGAGGATGGCGACCGCCCCAGCAATGAGGGAGAGAATCGCCACCGCGATGCTCAGCCGTTGCAGCCATCGCAGGACCGGGGCAACTTCTCCGCTACGGGCCAGGGCCAGCGCCAGAGCCAGAACCAGCAGGCCGGCGACCAGGCCAATCAGGGCGGCGAAGAGAATCCTCTCCGCGGCGGCGTTTTCCCAGCGCTGCTCCATCGCCCGGACGACCAGCAAACCGACCAGGAAGAGGCCGAAGATGGCAGTGTAGATGAAAGAAACCTCTTTGGTAGCGTACATCAGGGAGAAGGCTGCGGCCATAATGTAGAGGTAACGCTCCCGGCCTTCTTCCGTGTAACGGAGAATGGCCCAGAAGAAGAGAACCGCCCAGAGGACGGTGGGGATGTCCTCGCGGATGTAGCGGGAGTAGTAGGAGATGGAGGGCGAGATAAGCAGCAAGAAGGAAGCGACCAGTGCGCCGGTCCGTCCCAGGTAACGCCGGAAGAGGTACGGCGTCGCCACCAGCACGGTGCCCAGGATCGCCACTGGAAGCCGGACGGTGAAGTCGCTGTCGCCGAAGAGGAAGAAACTGAGGGCGGCGATGTGGAAGTGGACCGGTCCGTGCATCATCGGGTTGTGCTGGAAGCCGATGCCGGTATAGAGGTCCCAGGAGAACTTGCAGTGGAGACTCTCGTCGTGGCTCTGGACCCGGTAGCCCAGCATCGCCAGGCGGGAAACCAGGCAGACGACGATGATGAGCAGGTAGAGGGCTTGTTCACGAGTAATCCCCAGGCCTTTCAGGACAGGACGGTCTAACCAGGGTTGATCATTCATAGGCGGTCTCACTCCGTAAAGAGCATGATTTTGCGCCCTGCGACCTGCACCCTGCTACTTGTAATCTTCTCTCTGCGGATACCACGCGTCCACCACGAAGGTGGGCTCGTCCAGGACAGTAGCGCTATGGGGAGCGTTGGGTGGAACACAGACACCCTCCCCAGCGCGCAGGACGCGGGTCTCGCCGTCCAGGTTGAATTCCAGCGCCCCGCGGACGACGAAGGTGATCTGCTCGTGCGGGTGGGTGTGCAGGGGGAGCACGCTGCGCGGGGCGAAGTCAAAGAAGGTGAGCATCGCGTGCTCCAGATAGACTGCCCGCCGCCGAACCCCCGGCAGCATCTCCACAGCAGGCAGGTCGTCCACTTTGAAGAAACTCATCGCTCCTCCTGGAATCGGGGTTTCACCGTAGTTTAACATGCCCTCAAGGGCACCATAAAGCATAAAAATAGCGTCGTGGATACCACGAGCCGGTAGTCACTCCGGTGAGTAGTGATTTTGGGCAAATGCCCCTTCACCCCCCTTGGTCCCCTCTCTCCCCCTGCCCTGCGGGCGGGGGAGAGGGGGGATAGAGAGGGGTTTTGCGGGGCGGCGGC
>CAKZOY010000050.1 GCA_937138275.1 uncultured Chloroflexota bacterium | reverse complement strand
CAGGTCTGCATCGGCTCATGTGTCAACTCTTCGTACGAGGACCTGATGCTGGTGGCAGCCATCTTGAAGGGCCACACCGTCCATCCCGGAGTGAGCCTGACCATCACACCGGGCAGTCGGCAGGTCCTGACTATGCTGGCCCAGAATGGGGCTCTGGCCGACCTGCTGAGTGCCGGAGCGCGGCTCCTGGAGGCCGGTTGTGGCCCCTGCATCGGGATGGGACAGGTCCCTCCCACCGGTGCCGTCTCCGTCCGTTCCTTCAACCGCAACTTCCCGGGGCGCAGCGGCCTCGCCGACGACCGGGTGTATCTGGCCAGCCCGGCGACCTGCGCCGCTGCTGCCCTCTACGGCCGCATCACCGACCCGCGCCGTCTGGGTGAACCTCCTGCGCTGCGTCTTCCTTCGCGGTATTTCACCAGTGACAACATGATCATCCCGCCGCCGGATCAACCCGAAGAGGTGGAAATCCTGCGCGGCCCGAACATCCGGCCGTTACCGCTGGCTGAACCTCTGCCGCCGACTCTGCGGGCCCGGGTGCTGATCAAAACGGGGGACAACATCACCACCGACCACATCCTGCCGGGCGGCGCAGAGGTCCTTCCCCTCCGTTCCAACATCCCCGCGCTGGCGGAATATGTCTTCCGGCGGGTGGACCCGGATTTTGTCCGGCGGGCGCGCGAATGGGGGGGCGGCATCATCGTCGGAGGGAGCAACTACGGGCAGGGCTCCAGCCGGGAGCATGCCGCGCTGGCACCGATGTACCTCGGCGTACGGGCGGTCATTGCCCGTTCCTTCGCCCGCATCCATCACGCCAATCTGGTCAATTTCGGTGTATTGCCGTTGACTTTTGTCCGCGAAGGCGATGAGCAGTCCATCCAGCAGGGGGATGTACTGGAGATTCGGGATATCCCTCAGGCCTTGCGGGCCGGAGGGCCGCTGACGGTCCACAATCTGACCCAGGGAACTCCATTCCAGGTGACGCACAGTTTGACCTCCCGCCAGGTGGAAATCGTCCTGGCGGGTGGTCTGCTGAATCTCATCAGGACGAAAGGAGCGGTATGACCTATCGGGTAACGCTGATTCCGGGGGATGGCAGCGGGCCGGAACTGGTGGAGGCGGCGCGGCGGGTGCTGGAGGCGACCGGCGTCCCGCTGGAATGGGACGTTCAGCAGGCCGGGATGGGGGCGATGGAGCGGTACGGGGTGCCCCTGCCCGACTCTGTGCTGGACTCCATCCGCGCCAACCGGGTGGCGCTGAAGGGCCCCATCACCACGCCATTGGGCACCGGGTTTCGCAGTGTCAACGTGGCGATTCGCAGGGAACTGGACCTCTACGCCAATGTACGCCCCGCCCGGACGATGGTGGGGATCCCGCGCTGCTTCCCCAACGTGGACCTGGTGGTGGTGCGCGAGAACACCGAATGTCTGTACGTGGGGGTTGAGCACGAGGTCATTCCCGGAGAGGCCGCGGAGTCCATCCGGATTATCACCCGTCGGGCGACGGAGCGCATTGTCCGCTTTGCCTTTGAGTACGCCCGCGCCCATCACCGCCGCAAAGTGACCGCGGTGCATAAAGCCAACATCCTGAAAGTGACCGATGGGCTGTTTCTGAAAGTGGCGCGAGAGGTGGCGGCGGACTATCCGGATATTGCCTTTGAGGACCTCATTGTGGACAATATGTGTTTGCAACTGGTGCAGTGGCCCCAGGATTACGATGTAATCGTGACTCCCAACCTGTACGGGGACATTCTCAGCGACCTGTGCTCCGGACTGGTGGGGGGGCTGGGGGTGGCGCCGGGTGCCAATATCGGTGACGGGATCGCCGTCTTTGAGCCGGTCCATGGCTCCGCGCCCCAATTCGCCGGACAGAATCGGCTCAATCCGTGTGCGGTCATTCTCAGCGGCGCGATGATGTTACGCTACCTGGGAGAGGAGGAGGCCGCCCAGCAAGTGGAGCGGGCCGTCGCCGCGGTGATTGCCGAGGGGCGCGCCGTCACCTTTGACCTGAAACCCACGCGCGACGATCCCACCGCCGTCGGCACCCAGGAGATGGCGGATGCTATCATCGCCGCGATGGAATGACTCCAACCGGAAGTTGCCCCGAGGGCCTATTTCAGCGCCCGCCGGGGGGCCATTTCACTCCACGGAACCCGTACTGCCTGTTCTCGCCCGTTGCCGGAATCAACCTCATCGGCTGGTGGTTCGGCGAAACGAATCCGCAGGTCTCCTACCACCTCCGGCACAGCCACAGTGAGCAACTTCTGGACCTGGCGCGGGTACATAGCGATGAACCGCAATTCGTCCGGCGTCAATTCCATCTGGTTGTGGGCATTGGCGGCCTGAACCAGGGCCAGAATCTGCATTGCTGTCTCTTCATCCTCAAAAGTGATGCCTAACTGCTCGTAAACGTACCGCAGGCCGTTCAGCCCCCCGAACTCGCCCGTCGTGATGACCCTGCCGGTAGGCACGTAGGACCATTGGGCGCGGCCCAGCAGTTCGTGGTCATAGAGTTCGTAGTTGTGCCGGTCTTTCAGCATCCCATCGGCGTGAATACCGGACTCGTGGGCGAACGCGTTGGCCCCGATCCCCACCTGGGTGATAGGCAGGGGCTGACCAAACGCGTCTGCGACGTAGTGGCCGAGTTTCCAGGCGATGCTCAGGTCAATGGGGTCGCCGATCTCCAGATACTCGCTGATACCGCGGGCAAACTTGACGGCCAGAATGCAGGAAAGCAGATCGGCGTTTCCCGCGCGTTCCCCGGTGCCGTTGACGGTGGTGTTGATATAGGCGTTGACCCCGGCATTGATGGCGGCCTTGGCCCCCTGGACCGAGTTCGCCACCGCCATGCCCAGGTCATTGTGGCAGTGCAACTCAATATCCATGCCCGTCTCTCGGGCCAGAATGTACACCCGCTGGTAGATGCTATCCGGGCTATCCAGACCGAGGGTATCGCAGTAGCGCACGCGGCATGCCCCCGCTTCCTTCGCTGCGCGAGCGAAGCGAATCAGGAAATTTATGTCGGTGCGCGACGCGTCCTCGGCGTTGGCCCCCACCGTGATGGCCCCACCTTCCAGGGCCGCCTGAACCGCATCCACCATCATGGCGATCACGCTTTCCTGGTTCAGTTTCCCCTGGAACTTGCCCCGCAGCATCTGGTCTGAGGTGGGGATGGAGACATTGAGGTGTCGGATTGGGGTGGTCTGGAGCGATTTCTGGACATCGCTCAGCAGGGCGCGTGACCAGCCCGCGAGGATCATGCGGCCCATCGCGCCCATCTCGGCCAGTTCCACGTTGGCGTGGATGTAGTTCCGTTCCAGCCAGATGAAGGGGAACCCCAATTCTGACTGGTAGACGCCCAACTGGGCCAGGTAGTAGTTGACCATTGTGCGCTGGAGTTTGGACATCTCCTGCCGGGCGGCCTGGACCCCATCGCGGTTGGTTACGTCTATGAAGTATACTCTGCCCATGGTATCTCCTCCCTTGATTCAGGATAACTATATTGACAATGGCAGATTCTAAATTATAATGACAAACTCTGCGTTAAAAGTATAAATGGTATTATCCAATTCGGCTT
>CAKZOY010000049.1 GCA_937138275.1 uncultured Chloroflexota bacterium | reverse complement strand
TACAGCCCCACGGGGAGGGGGGAGAAAAATGGGGTTTTGCGGGGCGGCGGCAAAGCCGCTGCCCCGCAAAATCCCTCTCTATCCCTCCTCTCTCCCGCCCGTCAGGGCAAGGGAGGTGAGGGGGTATATGAACATCCCCGATAAGCGGTTTTTTCTGGAACAGTCGTATGGCTGAATAAATTTTTACGTTTTTACGTTTTACTCATTACACCTTACGAAGGAGGTCCCTCTGGAACCCATAGACCTGGCGCGACAAATCGTGGACATCATCGTAGAGAAAAAAGGGGAGGACATTCTGCTTCTGGACATCCATGAACTGACCACCCTCGCCGACTACTTCGTCCTCTGCAGCGGCACCAGCGACCGGCAACTCCAGGCGCTGGAGAGCGGCGTGCGGGAGGAGGTCCAGAAAAAACTGGACGCATCCCCACTGCATGTGGAGGGGGAGCCGTCGTCCGGCTGGATTCTGATGGACTACGGCACCGTCGTCGTACACATCTTTGACCCCCAGGTGCGGGCCTACTACAATCTGGAAGGCCTCTGGAAGGGAGGGCGGGTGGTCGTGCGGATTCAGTAACTCCCGACCCATCTCCTTTGAGAACCACAAAGAGCACAAAAATAAAAATCTTCGTGTTCTTCGCGGCATCTTCGTGCCCTCGTAGTAAAACACCCTGTTGCAAATTTAGACGAGTCTGGTATACTTAATCTGACTCCTTCCTCCCTTTTCTCCTCTCCCCTCATCGTCCCCCGCGGGAGGCAGGGCCGATTTCCAGGAGGTAAACGATGCAGCCCACAGAGGAATTGACCATCCGTATCGGCGGCGAGGCCGGGATGGGGCTGGAGTCCAGCGGCGTGGGCTTCTCCAAAGCCCTCGTCCGCGGCGGCCTCCACGTCTTCGGCCTCCCCGATTACCATTCCCGTATCCGTGGCGGACACAACTTCTTCTCCGTCCGCATTGCCCGCCGTCCTCTCTACACCCACACCGAGCCCGTCCACCTGCTCCTGGCCCTGGATCAGGAGACGGTGCGGCGGCACATCGGCGCAGTCGTCCCCGGCGGCGCCGTCGTCTACGACGAAAAGGATGGCCTGCCCGAAATCCCCCGCCGGCCCGATGTGGGGTACTTCTCCATTCCCCTCTCCCAACTGGCGCAGGAGAAGGGCGGGAACGCGATTATGCGCAACACCCTTATCTTCGCCGTCGCCGCGGGCCTGATCGGTTTTGACCCGACCTACATAGAGGGCGTAGCGCGCGATAACTTCGCCCGCAAAGGGCAGGCGGTGGTGGACGCCAACCTGCGGGTCATCCAGGCCGGAGTGGAAGCCGCCCGCCCGTTTCTGGCCGACTTCCCTTTCCGGATGGAAGCCGTCCCCAATGCCCCGCTGCGCCTCCTGCTCAACGGCAACCAGGCCTTTGCAATGGGCGCGCTGGCGGGCGGATGCCGGTTCGTCTCCGGCTATCCGATGACCCCCGGCAGCCCCGTTCTGGAGTGGATGGCGGGTCACGCCGAAGAGTACGGCGCCGTCACCATCCAGGTGGAGGACGAGATCGCCGCGCTCTGCATGGCTATCGGCGCCGGATACGCCGGAGTGCGGGCGATGGCCCCCACCTCCGGCGGGGGCTTCTCCCTGATGGTGGAGGCCATGGGCCTGGCCGGGATGACGGAAGTCCCCGTCGTCGTCTACGAAGCCCAGCGGCCCGGCCCCTCCACCGGCCTGGCGACCCGCACCGAGCAGGGCGACCTCCTCTTCGTCCTCCACGCCTCCCAGGGCGAGTTCCCCCGCATCATCCTGGCGCCGGGCACCGTGGAGCAATCCTTTGAAGCCGGAGGGCGCGCCTTCAATTTCGCCGACCGCTACCAGACCCCCGTCCTCGTCCTCTCCGACCACTACCTGGCGAACGCGGTCCGGGACATCGCCCCCCAGGACCTGGACTTTGATGCCGTCGTCATTGACCGGGGCGAGACGCTGACTGACGCCGAACTGGACGCCCTGGAAGGGGAGTACAAGCGCCACCGGTTCACCGAGAGCGGCATCTCCCCGCGGGCCATCCCCGGCCATCCGAAAGCCATCTACGCCTCCTCCAGCGACGAGCACGACGAGTACGGTCACATTGAAGAGGACGCGGAGAACCGCCGCCGGATGCAGGAGAAGCGCATGCGCAAACTGGAGACGGCCCGCGCCGAGATGCGCCTGCCGACCCGCTACGGCGCCGAAGATGCCGACCTTACTCTCATCGCCTGGGGCTCCACCTACGGCCCGCTGCGGGAGGCGGTGGACCGGCTGAACGCTCAGGGCCGGCGCGCCCGGATGCTCCACTTCACGGACATCTGGCCTGTCCCGAAGGGGGTGGAGGAGATGCTCGTCGGGGAGACGGTCGCCGTGGAGAACAACTACTCCGGTCAGTTTGCCGACCTGCTCCGCATGGCGACGGGCCACACCGTCTCCCGCCGCATCCTGAAATGGGACGGACGGCCCCTATCGCCGGAGTACATTTTGCACAACGTAAAAAGTAAAACGTAAAACGTAAAAATTACGTTTTACGCTTTACGCTTTACGTTTTTACGTTTTACAAGGAGGCCCCATGGTCACCATAGACGACTTTGCCAGTCCGGTGCGGCCGACCTGGTGCACCGGTTGCGGGAACTTTGCCATCTGGAACGCGGTGAAACGGGCGCTGGCGAAGGTGGGATTGGCGCCCCATCAAGTGATGCTGGTCAGCGGCATTGGCTGCGGGAGCAAACTCCCCGACTACACCCGCGCCAACGGCTATATGACCCTCCACGGCCGAACCGTCCCCGTGGCGACGGGGGTGCGGCTGGCGAACCACGGCCTGCGGGTCATCTGCACCCACGGCGACGGCGACGCCTACGCCGAGGGACTGGGCCACATGCTCCATGCCGCCCGGCGCAACATCGGCCTGGTGGACATCATCCAGGATAACCGCATCTACGGCCTGACGAAGGGCCAGTATTCGCCCACCAGCGAGCGGGGACAGAAGACCAAGACCTCCCCCTGGGGCGCCTTTGAATTGCCGGTCAACCCCATCGCGCTGGCGCTGGCCGCGGGGGCGACCTTCGTCGCTCGCGCCTGGTCCGGCGACCTGAGCCATCTCACCGAGGTAATCGTCCAGGCGCTGGGCCATCGGGGCTATGCGCTGATAGACGTCTTCCAGCCCTGCGTCACCTTCAACCGCTCCTACGCCTACGAGTTCTACCGGCCGCGGGTCTACAAACTCCAGGACGACCCGAACTACGACGTCACCGACAAGATGGCGGCCTTTGAGCGGGCGCTGGAGTGGGGCGACCGCATCCCCATCGGCGTCTTCTACCAGGTAGAGGACCGCCCGTCCTACGAGGAGCAGGTACCGACGTTCAAGGCCGGCCCACTGGTGCGGCGACCGCTGGAGAAACTCCGCCCGGAGCAGGTGCGGCGACTGCTGGAAGAGGTTTTGTAAAACCGCATTCCTGGTGCCCTTTGTGTCGCCCTTCGTGGTGATCCGAAAAAAACCGCAGTTTAACATGCCCCCAAGGGCATCATAAAGCATGAAAATAGCGTCCTGGATACCACGAGCCG
>CAKZOY010000048.1 GCA_937138275.1 uncultured Chloroflexota bacterium | reverse complement strand
GCTCCTCCGCCCTGCGACTCTGCGCCCTTACAGATGCACCACTCGCGGATGCACCCGGCAATGTTCCGCCTCAATGATGGCTGCAATCTGCGCCACAGCGCGGTCCAGTTCCCCCTCCCGGTTGACCACGACGTAGTCAAAATCCCGCATACACTCCATCTCCTGGCGGATTTTCCCGATCCGCTCCGCCAGTTGCTCCGGCGATTCGGTGCCGCGCCGCTCCAGACGCCGGATCAACTCCTCCTCCGACGCCGCGGTCAGGAAAATCAGCACCGCCTCGGGGGCCAGTTGGCGGATCGTCGCCGCCCCCTGGACATCCACCCGCATAATGACATCCTTGCCGGAGGCGAAGGCGTCCCGCACCTGCTGCTTGGGCACCCCCTTGTGCTGGCCGTAGACCACCGCGTGTTCCAGCAACTCCCCCTCCGCTTCCAACTGCAGAAACTCCTCGGTGGAGAGGAAGAAATAGTCCACGCCGTGGACCTCGCCCGGACGGGGGGGGCGGTCGGTAGCGGTCACCACGAAATGGAGGGGATATCCCAGTTCCTTCATCCGCCGGAGGACGGAGTCCTTCCCCACTCCGGCGGGCCCGGAGATGACAATCAGCAGAGGATGAAGGGGAAACGCGTACGGTATCGGGTTCATCTTGCCTACCTTCTACGAGGACGGTATAATAGTTCTCCTGAAAACTGGCGGTAGTCTCTCTGTGGAGTGCCGTGGCTCGGCAGATTGGGAAATGGGGATGGGGTACTGGTGAAATTATACCCCATCTCTGCGAACTCGGCGTTCTCAACGGTGAAATACGGCAACACTCTACAAGGAGACTGCCCAACTGGCGAGATGGAGGGAATTGCGATGCCCGTTTACGAGTACCGTTGCCACAACTGTCGCCGTCGGGTGTCCATATTCTGGCGGACATTTTCCGAAGCCCAGAGCGGGACCCCGGTCTGTCCCAACTGCGGGTCCACGCACCTGACCCGTTTGATCTCCCGGGTACGGGTGGTCCGCTCCGAGGAGAGCCGTCTGGAATCTCTGGCCGACGATTCGTTTCTTTCCGACTTTGACGAAAAGGACCCCCGCTCGCTGGCGCGCATGATGCGCCGGATGGCCGACGAAGTGGGGGAAGACCTGGGGCCGGAGTTTGAGGAAGTCGTGGGACGGTTGGAGGCCGGAGAGAGCCCCGAGGAGATAGAGAAGGCAATACCGGAACTGATGGGAGAAGAGGGCGGAGCGGACACGGACCTGGGTGAAATATAGGCGCTACGGGACGTCATTTCCGGCGTTGATTCACTGATGCAAGCGCTCTAATAAAACGGCCCGCAGGTCGGCCTGGACCGCGTCCACCGGGCGGGTTGCGTCCACAACCACCCACCGCCAGGGCTCCAGGCCAGCCAGTTCCAGATAACCGGCCCGCACCCGGCGGTGGAATTCCAGCGCCTCCTGATCCAGGCGGTTCCACTCCCCGCCCCCCCTCAGGCGGCGAGCAAGCCCCTCTTCCGGCGGGACGTCCAGGCAGAACGTCAGGTCCGGTGTCAGCCCCCCGGTCGCCAGACGAAGAACCGTCCGCAACGATTCCAGGTCAAGCCCACGCCCGTACCCCTGATAGGCCAGGGTGCTGTCGGCGTACCGGTCACAGAGGACGATTCGGTTCGCTGCCAGAGACGGTCGGATGACCTCCGCCACCAGTTGAGCGCGCGAGGCGCAGAACAGAAACACCTCCGCCCACGGGGTCATCCCGACGTGGGCCGGGTCGTGGAGGATGTCCCGAACCCGCTCCCCGATGGCCGTCCCTCCCGGCTCCCGGACCAGCAGAACCGGATACCCCTGCTCCTGCATCCAACCGGCCAGCAGGCGGGATTGCGTCGTCTTGCCGCTTCCGTCAGGTCCCTCCAGCGTGATGAACATGCGCTTCCTCGCGTGAGTACACCCAGATGGCTTCCTCCCGCAGACGGGCCGGACGCCCCCCGCCCGAAGCGCTCCCATTCCTCCACGGTGTACACCAGCACGTCCGCTGGCACGGGGAGGTCGGGGAGGTCCCGCTTCGCGGCGCGACGCTCCCAGGGGGCATCCGTGGCCGAGACCAGGATCACCACGTCCAGGTCGCTCCCCACACCCCAATCGCCCCGGCTGTAAGAGCCCCCCATAGCCCACCCGCACCACCTCCGGCCGGATCTCCGCCGTCTTTCGGGCTTGCGTAGCAATTCGCCCCGCCTGGGAAAAGGGTGGGGTGTGGGGTTTGTGGGGGCGGCTCCGCCGCCCCCACAAACCCCACCTTCCCTCTTTTCACGGGCGCGCCGCTCCTTCAAAACGATTTACAGCACAAGCCCTCTTTCCCGCCCAGAGGCGAAGGGCGCCAACTACCGTGGAGGCATCAGGCCATACGAGTACGGACGAACTGGAGGATTTCCCGGGCATACCGGATCGCCTGATCGCTATGGATGGGGCCGAAGTGCTCAAAAGGAGCGCCCTCGGGGTAACTGTTGGGGTCGCGGGGAGGAACGGAGAAACCGTCCAGGACGCGGCCCTTCTCCACCAGGTCGTCGGGGACGGGGACCTCCGGGGGGAGTTGGCGCAGGAGGCGGGCGATCCCGTGTCCCCAGGCCTCCTGATGGCGATGGAGGTGCAGCGCCTTGACCGCCTTTTCGGCGGCCTGGTGAGCGGCGAAGCAGGCCCATTCGTGCCGTTCGGCGCGGCGGGAGTCCTCCGCCTGCCGGAGCCGATCCCCCGCCCGCTGCGCCACGGTTCACGCTCCTTCCCGGACGATACGGACCCGCCGGTTCGGCTCCTCCCCGACCGAGTATGAGGAAAGGCCGGCCTCTCGGGCCATCTCGTGCTGACGCCGACGGATGAACGCGTTCTGGGCGGAGAGTTCCACCTCGTCGGCGTAGCCGTCCAGAATCTGCCGGATGGCATCCTGGGCCTCCCGCAGCGCCGCGCCCACCGGGCCGGGCAGATGGTTCTCCGCGGCGATGTCACTGAGGCAGGCCTCCATCTGGGCGACGGTGTTGGCCCGCAGGACGTAGACGGGGATGCCTTTTCGCTCGGCGTCGGTGATCAGCCGCGGGCGTTTGCGGAAAAACCCCTTGGTGGTGACGAAGGCGTCGGCCTGGGCCAGTTCATCCACGACGTAGACCGGGACCTGCATCCGGCGGGCGGCCCGCTCCAGCCGGTTGCGGGCGATACCGTAGGGGAAGATGCGCACCGGCTCCTGGATTTTTGGGGAAAGGGGTGTCGGGGCGGGCGCTGGCGCCGCGGGCGTGGGCCGCGGGCGCCCGCTTTCCCGCTCTTCCAGCGACGGCGGCTTGGCCCTCTCCACGTGGATTTCGCCGCGGGCATCCCGGTGGCGAAGTTCCGCCTGCAACGGCCGCCCCCGCAGCAGCGCGTCCACCGACTCAGCCACGCTGGGATGGATGAGCAGCCGCTGGCGATCCTGGATTTCAATGAGAACGTCAAACGTCGGGGGTGCGCGACGCTCCAGGATGGTCTTCTGGGTGCCCCGTCGGCGGGCCTCCTCATCGGAGAGGGTGACGCTCTCAATGCCTCCCACCAGGTCGGAGAGAGTGGGGTTTAGGAGGAGATTGTCCAGCGTATTGCCGTGGGCGGTGGCGATGAGTTGGACGCCCCGCTCGGCGATGGTCCGCGCGGCCAGCGCCTCCAGTTCCCGCCCGATCTCGTCAATGACGATGACCTCGGGGTTGTGGTTCTCCACCGCCTCAATCATCACCTCGTGCTGGAGGGAGGGCATCTCCACCTGCATACGGCGGGCACGCCCGACCGCGGGATGGGGAATATCGCCGTCGCCGCCGATCTCGTTGGACGTGTCCACAATAATGACTCGTTTCGTCTCCGCCAGGACGCGCGCCGCCTCCCGCAGCATCGTCGTCTTGCCGACGCCGGGCCGGCCCAGGAGGAGGATGCTCTTGCCGCTCTCAACGATATCCTGAATGATGGCGATGGTGCCGTAGACGGCGCGGCCCACCCGACAGGTCAGTCCGACGATGTCCCCTTTGCGGTTGCGGATGGCCGCAATACGGTGGAGCGTGCGGGCGATACCGGCGCGGTTATCGGCGTCAAACTCGCCGATCCGCTCCACCACATACTGGATGTCCTCGCGGGTGACCTCCCGTTCCCGCAGCACGACTTCGCCGTCGGTGTAGCGGGCGGTGGGCACCCGTCCCAGGTCCAGAATGACTTCCAGCAAATCGTCCCGCCGTCCGATTCGGTTGACCGATTCGCGAATATCTTCCGGCAGGACGTTCAACAAAGCGTCCAGATCGTCGGTGATGTGATTGTAGTAACCTCTCTCCACTCTATCCACAACTTTCCGAATTCGGCACCTCCACAGAAGGGATCAGTGAGCCCGGGGGGACCAGTTCTCCCCGTCCCGTCAGGAGGCCAATTCCAAATGTACGAGCGGCCTCTTCGGCGCCCTTATCCATCCGAATGCCGTACGCGTAGACCAGATAGGGGCCGGGCACGCCTGCGCTGGCTAGTTTTTGCCGATAGCCTTCGGAGCGCATTCGGTTAGCCCAATCCTCAATGTGCCGCCAACTGATGCGCACCTTCGCCTCCACGACGACCCATACTGTTTGTCCGTCCTTTGCCGCCGGTGCGACGACATCCACGTCCCCGTCTACCCGGAGCAGAGAGGGGGCCCCCAGCAACTGATACCCCTTCTCCGGGAGGACCACTCGCAGCAGACTATCGGCATCGTCTTCCGCGGTCGCCCCGACCAGTCGGCTCAGGGCACCCACTTCGGTGGCAAGACGATCCACCTTCTCATCGGTGCGCCGTTGCGCCTCCTCCAACCTGCTAAACCGCTCCTCGGTGCGCGCGGCCAGTGCTCTGAGCGCCTCGTCGGTGCGCCGTTGTGCCTCCTCCAACCTGCTAAACCGCTCCTCGGTGCGCGCAGCCAGTTCTCTGATCGCCTCGTCGGTGCGCCGTTG
>CAKZOY010000047.1 GCA_937138275.1 uncultured Chloroflexota bacterium | reverse complement strand
ATTTGCAATCTTGAATCTGCAATTTGCACAAGGAGGAGCAATGAGCATTCCCAGCAAAAACTGGCGGCTGCGCAAGCAGCGGTATCAACTGGTCGGAGAAATCTGCGAGAAGTGCGGTTCGGCGATTTTCCCGCCGCGGGACGTCTGCCCGGGGTGCGAGGCGCCGGCCCAGACCCCGTATGTCTTCAGCGGGCGAGGAGAGGTCTACTCCTACAGCACCGTCTACCATCCGCCGAAGGGGTTTGAGGAGTATGCCCCCTACACCGTCGCCCTGGTCCGGCTGGAGGAAGGCCCGATGCTGACCGCCCAGTTGACCGACGTGGCCCCGGAGGAGGTCCGGATCGGGATGCCGGTGGAGATGGTCACGCGGCAGATGTACGCCGACGGCGACGATGGGGTGATCGCGTACGGTTACAAGTTCCGTCCGGTGCTGAGAGAGTAGCGGCGCGTTCTTTTCTTCACCACAGAGGCGCAGGGAGCGCAGAGGGACGCAGAGATTCCCTCTGTGCTTCTCTGCGTCCTCTGTGTCTCTGCGGTAAAAAGCCCCTTTTTGCGCCCCTTGCCAGTTTTCCCCTTTTCTGTTACTATAGAAGAGATTTTGGGAGCCGTCACGGGTATTGGGAGGTCAAATGACACCGATTCGGACCCTTCGTCTGGTTGTGCTGCAGCGCCGGGACCGGCGGCGGGTGCGCTCCCGCACCGGCAGCGGCGCCGTCCTGCGCGCCATCAGCATTTTGCTGTTCGTTGTCTTCATGCTGAACCTGACGGCCGTCTCCGGCGTCGTCGGCGGCGCGGCCGCCTTCTACTCGTCCATTGCCCAGGAGTTGCCCGAACCGGAACAGGTGGAGTACGTGGAGCAGGAGTTTGAGACCACCCGCATCTACGACCGGACCGGGCAGGTGCTCCTGTGGGAAGTGATTGACCCCCACGCGGGCGACCGGGTATGGGTGCCGCTGGAAGAGGTGCCGAAACAGCTCATCTGCGCCACCGTCGCCATAGAGGACCGCACGTTCTGGGAGAACCCCGGCATCAACCCGCGCGGCCTCCTGCGCGCCCTCTGGGCCAACCTGCGCGGCCAGCGTATCCAGGGCGGTTCGTCCATCACCCAGCAACTCATCAAAAACGTGCTCATCCCCCCGGAGGAGCGCGTCGTCAGCGCCGAGGGCCCGAAATGGCGGGATTATATGCGGAAACTCAAAGAGGCCATCCTGGCGCTGGAAATCACCCGCCGCTACAGCAAAGAGAAAATCCTGGAATGGTACCTGAACACCAACTTCTACGGCAACCTGGCCTACGGCATTGAGGCCGCGTCCCAGGTCTACTTCAGCAAGCACGCCAGCGACTTGACCCTCTCGGAAGCGGCGACGCTGGCCGCTATCCCCCAGTTCCCCCAACTGAACCCCTTTGACGATCCCATCGCGGCCCGGAAACGGCAGAACATCGTTCTGGACGCGATGGTGCTGCAGGGGTGCATTACGAAGGATCAGGCGGAACGGGCCAAGGTAGAGCCCTGGCGCCTGGCCTCTCCCACTGAACAGTTCCGTTTCCTGGCCCCCCACTTCTCCGTCTACGTGAAGAACGAAATGGAGGAGATGTTCGGCCCCGAACTGGTCCACCGGGGCGGCCTGCGGGTCTACACCACGCTGGACTACAATCTCCAGCAACAGGCGGAGTGCGTCGCGCGGGCGCAGATCCGCCGTCTCTCCGGCGAGGATGAGCAGAAGGTCATAGAAGAGGCACTATCTTCGGGCTGCGAGGCTGCCCAGTACCTGCCGCCCTTGCGGGCCGCCAGCCGGGGGAAGGACCACAAGGTCACCAACGCCGCGGTGGTGATGATGCGGCCGGGGACGGGGGAGATTCTGGCGATGGTGGGGAGCGTGGACTACTGGAACGAGGCGATCGCCGGCCGCTACAACGCCGCGCTGGGCCTGCGCCAGCCCGGTTCCGCTTTCAAACCGTTCACCTACGTCACTCTCCTCTCTCAGGGGTACACCCCCGCGCACCTGTTCTGGGATGTGCGTACCGCTTTCCAGCAGCCGGGCCAGGCCCCCTATGTTCCGGAGAACTACGACCGGAAGTACCACGGCCCGCAGCGACTGCGCCTGGCCCTGGCCCGGTCTTATAACATCCCCGCCGTCGCCGCGCTGCAACTGGCCGGGGTGGATAACGTCATCCGCACCGCCCACAAAATGGGCATTAACAGCCTGGACCGGGGGATTGACTACTACGGCCTTAGCCTCACCCTGGGCGGCGGCGAGGTCCGTCTGCTGGATATGACCTATGCCTACAGCGTCTTCGCCAACTACGGGAAGATGATCGGCAAGCCCATCCCCCAGGAACGGGTTCGCCCCGGCTACCGGGAACTGGACCCGGTCGCCATCTTGCGGGTGGAGGACCGGAACGGGAACATCCTCTACGAGTACAAGCCCGAAGAGCGGCAGATTCTCACCCCGCAACTGGCCTATCTGATGATCAGCATCCTCTCCGACCGGCAGGCCCGCTGGGCCGCCTTTGGCCATCCCAACTCGCTGGAACTTTCCAACAACCGCCCGGCGGCGGCGAAAACCGGCACCACCAACGATTTTGTAGATAACTGGTGCATCGGTTTCACTCCTCAGGTCGTTACTGGCGTCTGGATCGGAAACTCCGACAACTCCGAAATGGCCAACCTCCCCGGTTCGGAGGGCGCGGCGCCGATATGGCATGCCGTCATGGGGTACGTTCATAAAGACCTGGAGATTCTCCCCTTCCCGCGCCCGGACGGGCTGGTGGAGCGGGAAATCTGCGCCACCAGCGGCGAGATTCCCACCGAAAACTGCCCCTGTCCCCGGACCCGGGAACTCTTCATCCCCGGCACCGAGCCGGAGCCCAGTTGCGATTTCTATCAGACCTTGCTCGTCAATCGGGAGACGGGTCGCCTCTGCACCGTCTTCACCCCGCCGGAGTTGTGCGAGGAGCGGGTATACGAGGTCTATCCGCCGGAGGCTGCTGACTGGCTGGCGAGCCTCCCGGAAGACCAGCGCCCACCCATCCCCCCGACGGAGTACGATACCATCTACGGCCCGACGGTCACCGGTCAGGAGGTCTTTATCACCAATCCTCCGGCCTACGCCTACCTGGCGGGTGGGATCATTCCGATTATGGGGAACGCCCGGGGCGGCGACTTCGCTTTCTACCGGATTGACGTCGGCAAGGGGCTGAACCCCACCGAGTGGATTCAGATCGGCCCGGACCACTACAACCAGGTGGATAACAACGTCCTGGAGTACTGGGACCTGACCGGCTTTCAGGACGGCCTGTATACTCTGCGATTGTTAGTGGTGGACCACAGCCAGGCGGTGCGGCAACACGCCATCCAGGTGACGGTGGACACGACTCCGCCGACCGTCAAACTGACCAATCCCGAGCCGGGCAAGGTATATTATAAGGGAAAGGATGAATGGGTCAACGTCAACGCCGATGTGAAGGATAACTACGCCATCGGCCGGGTGGAGTTCTATCGGAACGATGGGGAAGAACCCTTTGCAGTGCGCACCGCGCCGCCCTACAACGTCAACTGGTGGATCACCGAACTGGGCACCCAGCGCTTCCGCGTCGTCGTCTACGACGCTGCGGGCAACCGGGCCGAATCCGAAACCGTCACCATCAAAGTAGAACCCAAGCCCGACTAATCCGCAATCTGCAATTCGCAATCTGCAATTTGCAATCTGCAATCTGCAATTTGCAATCTGCAATC
>CAKZOY010000046.1 GCA_937138275.1 uncultured Chloroflexota bacterium | reverse complement strand
AAATGATGGGGGTGCTGTGTTTTATTTCCCGAAATCACCTCCTTTCCCCCGACCATTTTTCCACAATATATGAGAAATCTGCTCCGCGGCCTGGCGGCATTTGACCACGTACTCCTGGGTCAAACCGCGCGTCAGGCGAAAGAGCGGCCCTGCAATGCCCAGGGCAGCGACCACCTCTCCGCGTGGGCCCCAGATCGGGGTCGCCACCCCCCATGCGCCCACATCCGTCTCTTCCCGGCTGACCGCGTAGCCTCGGTCGCGAATCTGGGCCAGTTCGGCGCGCAGTTCGGTGGGGTCGGTGATGGTGTTTGTGCACAACCGGGGGAGCCCGCGCTCAATTATCGCCTGAATTTCTGTTTCCGGCAAGTAGGCCATCAGAATTTTGGAGGAAGCACCGGCATGAGGAGGTCGCCGCGTGCCCACTTCCATCGCCAGTCGGACCTCGTGGGTGGAATCCACTTTTTCCAGACAGACGACCTCAAAGTTTTCGTAGACGGTCAGGAGGACGGTCTCACCCGTTTCGGCGGCCAGTCTCTCCATCACCGGCCGGGCGATCAACCGCAGCGTATGGTGGGCGGCCAGTTGGCCCCAGACTAAAGGGCGGTACCCCAGTCGCCAGCGGCGGTCCTGCGGGTCGCGGCGCAAAATGCTGTGGGTTTCCAGGGCCAGGAGAAAGCGATGGAGGCTGCTTTTAGGGACGCCAAGCCGGGCGCTCAGTTCCGTCAGCGACCAATCGGGATGCTGGGAGGAGAAACAATCCAGAATTTCCACCAGACGGTCTATAGTCTTCACCGAAGACGATTCTCTCACAGAGGACCTCCTGGAGGAACAGTGTTCCGTAATTTGGAACTTGAGTTCAACTATATGGAATTATACCACTTTTTTCAGCCTTGTCAACCCAACCAGCCATGTTATAATCCCGCCGACTTATCCTACCCCAAGGGAGGTAAACCATGCGACGACTTCTTCTCTTCCTGCTTCTGGCGACAGCACTGACAGCAGGCTGTACGCCAGCCCCCAAGGGTCGGATCGTCTACGGTCTGACCCTGGCCCCGACGGGGATTGATCCCCATATCAACGCCTCCGCGGAACTGGGGATCCCCCTCACCTCCGTCTACGACACCCTGGTCTACCAGGACCCGCAGACGGGGGAGTTCGTGCCCGGACTGGCCCAGCGCTGGGAGGTCTCCGACGATGGGCGGGTCTACACCTTCTATCTGCGCCGGGGGGTGAAGTTCCACGACGGTACCCCCTTCAACGCCGAGGCGGTGCGCTTCAACCTGGAGCGCATCACCAGCCCAGAACTGGCCTCCCAGAAGGCCCGCTTTATGCTGGGACCGTTTGAGCGGGCGGAGGTGGTGGACGAGTACACCGTCCGCATCGTCCTGAGCGAACCCTTCGCCCCGCTCCTGGACTCCCTCAGCCAGGTGTACCTGGGGATGGCGTCCCCTGCCGCGGTGCAGAAGTGGGGACAGGAATACCAGGTCCATCAGGTGGGCACCGGCCCGTTTGTATTCGCCGAATATGTGCCCAGCGGTCACATCCTCCTGCGGCGCAACCCGGATTACAACTGGGCGCCGTCCGTCTATCAGCACCGGAACGCGCAACTGGAGGAAGTGGAGTTCCGCTTCTTCACCGACCCGGCGACCCGTTCTCCGGCGCTGGAGTCGGGGGAGGCGGACGTGATGGGGGAGGTGCCGCCGCAGGACGCGGTGCGGTTGCGGGAGAACCCCGACTTTCGCATTGAGGCGGTCGCCATTCCCGGCTCCTCGCTGATGTTCTTTATGAATACGACTCGCCCACCGCTGGACGATCTGCGCGTCCGGCAGGCGCTCCTCTACGGCACCGACCGTCAGGCCATCATCTCCGCCGTCTTCAAAGACACTTCTCCCGTGGCCTGTGGTCCGCTGGCCGCGGTGACCTTCGGATACGACCCCGCCGTCTGTCAGTACTATCCCTATGACCCCGCCCGCGCGGCGGCCCTGCTGGAGGAGACGGGCTGGAAAGACACCGACGGCGACGGGATTCGGGACAAGGACGGGCAACCCCTGGCTCTGGACCTCTACCTGATGTCCTGGGGGTATCTCCCCAGCATCGGCGAGTTGCTGATGTCCCAGTGGACTCAACTGGGGATTCAGGTCAATGCCCAGACGGTCCGGTATCCTGAGGCACTACAGATTGCCCGGGAGGGACGTCATCACCTGATGCCGTTCCAGAGTTCCGGCAGCGACCCGGATGTTCTGCGGCAGTTCTTCCACTCCCAGGGGGGCTTCAACTGGGCCAAAGGGAACGACCCGGAGATGGACGGGTGGCTGGTGGAGGCGATGCGGGTTTCGGACCGAAACCGTCGGGCCGCGCTCTACAGCCAGGTCCAGCAGCGGGTGATGGAGCAGGCGCTGGCGCTCCCCATCCGCGACTACGTGAACCTGAACGGGGTCAACAGCCGGGTCCAGGGCCTGCGCTTTGACGCGCGGGGCTGGTTCCCCTGGCTGATTGACGTCTCGGTGAAGTAGGACGGGGTGTATTTCAGTTTTATAAGTGGAAACCGTCAGTCCACAGGCGTTAACACCCCCTCATCCCCCCGGCCCCCTTCTCCCCCGCAAGCGGGGGAGAAGGGGGAGAAAAATTATGGGTTTTGGCGCTG
>CAKZOY010000045.1 GCA_937138275.1 uncultured Chloroflexota bacterium | reverse complement strand
TAGGGGATAGGGGATAGGGGGTAGAGGTGGTGGAGGTGTCGCGGGGGCCGGGCACGTATGTGCTGTTTCTGGCACTGGAGGAGGATGAGCGCATTCCGGTCGGGCGAAAGGGGGAGTTCGTTTTCCCGGCCGGGGTTCTGGCCTACGTAGGGAGCGCCCGGGGGCCGGGAGGGCTCGCCGCCCGGCTGGCCCGCCACCAGCGCCATCCCAAACCCCAGGTCTGGCACATAGACTTCCTGCGCCCTTTCGCCCACCCCATCGCCACTTGGTGGGCCACAGGTATAGACCGACGGGAATGCGTGTGGGCTGAAATGCTGGCCCGGATGCCCGGCGCGTCCCGGCCTGTGCCAGGGTTTGGGACATCCGACTGCCGCTGCCCGGCGCATCTGGTCCACTTCCCTGCCCTACCGGACCGGGAAGCGTTCGCCCAGGCCGTGGGCGACGAAGTGTGGGAGGTAAAATGGATTTGATGGACCCACTGCACGCGCTGGAAGAGGCCATCCATGCCAACGACGACACGCGGGCGGAAGAAGCCGCTTTGAGGGTCGGCGCGCTGGGCGATGCCGCCCTGCCGCTCCTGAGGACCTGGCTCCAATCCCCCGACCGGGACTATCGCTGGTGGGCCATCCGCGCGCTGGCAGCCGCCGGTACGCCCGAAGCCGTCGCCGCACTGACCGCCGCACTGGAGGACTCCGACCCGGATGTGCGCGCCTGCGCGGTGGTCGGGCTGGCGGGCCTCCGCGCCCCGGAGGCGGTGGACGCCCTGGTAGCGCGCCTGGCCGACCCTTCCGCCTACGTCGCCCGCCTGGCCGCGGACGCGCTGGCACAAATCGGGACCCCCGCCGTGCCCGCGCTCATCGCCGCGCTGGAAAAGGGAGACGTCGCTACCCGCGCCGGAGCCGCCCGCGCCCTCTGGGCCATCCGCCCCGAAGAGGCCATCCCCGCCCTCTGCGCCGCCCTGGATGACCCCAGCGCGCTGGTCTCCTACTACGCCGAAGACGCGCTGGAGCAGATGGGGGTCGGGATGGTGTTCTTTGCGCCTTAGGAGTTCCTCTACAGGCAGGTGTACATCACCTGATGGATAAAAGAGATAAACCCCAGCATGGACAACCCTGGTGGTTCTGGGTGCGCCTGGTCCTCCTCGGCCTGATCCTGACCACCGCCATTACCTTCTTCATCTCCGTTCCCCTGCTCCCGTCCGGCCGCGTCGTGCTGGAGGTCGGGGATGTGGCGCCCCGGGATATCCGCGCGCCGCGCCGCATCACCTACGAAAGCGCCATCCGTACCGCCGAACAGCAACAGCAGGCGGAAGCGGCCGTGGAACCGGTCTACACCCCCCCGGACCCGAATCTGGCCCGCCAGCAACTGGAGCGGGCGCGGCAGGTGCTGGACTATCTGAGCGCGGTCCGCGCCGATCCCTTCGCCACTCCGGCACAACGGCGAGCCTGGACGGTCGCCGTGCCCGAACTGAAAGACCTCCCCCCCGCTTCGGCAGACATCATCTTCAACCTCTCCGACGAATCCTGGAACCGGGTACAACTGGAGGTGCTCAATGTCGTGGCGGAGAAGATGCGCCAGGGGGTGCGGGAAGACGCACTGGCGCGAGCGCGCGAAGAGGTCCCCGCGCTGGTGGGGCTGGACCTATCCGGCGAAGAGGCCACCGTCACCGCCGCGCTGGCCCAAAAATTAATCGTCCCCAATTCGTTCTACGACAAAGAGGCAACCGCTCAGGCCCGTCAGCAGGCGCGGGAGGCTGTGCCAGTCGTGGTGCGCACCTTTGAGGCGAACGAGGTCATCGTCCGGGAAGGGCAACGGGTCACCGCGCTGGACCTGGAAGCGCTGCAGGAACTGGGGCTTCAGCAATCCCGCACGCGCTGGACAGAACTGGCAGGAAACGGCATCCTCTCCATCCTGGGCGTCCTGCTGCTGGGCTTTCTCCTGGCCCGTTTCCAGATGGACGTTCTCCAAGAAGGGCGCAAGTCGCTGCTTATGACGTTGCTCCTGGTCCTGTTTCTTGCCCTGGCCCGGCTGATGGTCCCCGACCGCACCGTGTTGCAGTATCTTTTTCCTGCCCCGGCGCTGGCGATGCTGGCAGCCACGACCCTGGGTGCCCCGGCCGGCCTGGCTTCCAGTTTCCTGATCGGCAGCGCGGTGGGTCTGATCGGGGACCGTTCTCTGGAACTGGCTGCCTACGCGACCGTGGGGGGGGTCGTGGCTACCCTCGCCGTCCGGCGGACAGACCGTCCGACGGTATTCTTCTGGGCCGCGCTCATCGTCGGACTCTCCACTATGGGCGTGTTAGGGGCGTTCGCCCTGTTTGCCGCCCGACCCGACCCGCTCACCGTCGGTTTCGCCCTGGTGAGCGCCATCGCCAACGGGTTGATCTCCGCCAGTCTGGCGCTGGCGGCGCTATTCCTCCTCGGCCCGTTGTTTGACCTGCCCACCACTTTCCGGCTGCTGGAGTTGAGCCGCCCCGACCAGCCCCTCCTCCAGCGGCTGCTGCGGGAAGCGCCGGGGACGTACCATCATTCCCTGATGGTCGCCAGCATGGCCGAACAGGCCGCCGAGCGGATCGGCCTCAATCCCTTGCTGGTGCGCGTGGGAGCGTACTACCACGACATCGGGAAGATCACCCGTCCCTCATACTTCATTGAGAATCAGTTAGAGGGGAGCAATCCCCATGACCAGTTAGACCCGCAGACCAGTGCCCAGATCATCACTGGGCATGTACTGGACGGGCTGGAACTGGCGCGACGCTACCGGTTGCCGGCCTTCATCCGGGCCTTCATCGCCGAACACCACGGGACCAGCCGCGCCGGGTTTCAGTACGAGCGGGCGGTGGAGCGGGCCGGCACCCCGGCCCTGGTCAACGAGGCGGACTTTCGCCATCGGGGTCCTCGGCCCCAGAGTCGGGAGACCGCGCTGGTGATGCTCGCCGACGGGTGCGAGGCAGCGGTGCGGGCCCGCCGCCCGACCACACCGGAGGAACTGGCCCAGGTGGTGGACGAGGTGTTTGAAAAAGTCCTCCAGAACGGACAGTTGGATGAGTGTCCGATCACTATGGGGGAACTGAACGCGGTGAAGCAGTCCTACATCTCCACCCTGAAGGGGGTCTTTCATCCCCGGCTGGCTTACCCGCGGAATTTGACGAAGTGACGGGCCTTCGCGTTCGTAGTGCGCTACGCAGCGAAGCGGAGTAGCGCCTGCGCCACTCCGCAGCGTCCCGGGGCTCACCACAAACACGCCACT
>CAKZOY010000044.1 GCA_937138275.1 uncultured Chloroflexota bacterium | reverse complement strand
GCATTGTGCATTGAGCATTGTGCATTGTCCAGCCCAGCGGTCTGTTTCTGTGGCCCTATCCGTCGGGTTACCCCGCCTGGGCGTTACCCAGCACCGTGCCCTGGGGAGCCCGGACTTTCCTCACCCCGCGCAATGCGCGGAGCGCGACCGCCTGGCCGACCTGGAGTAAGTCTATTTTAACATATCCCCCTACCCCGTCAAGGCGTATCCGGGGTTCGGACTTGAGTTGGGACAGGTTGTTCCTGGCAATTTTCGCCGTCAGGTTGAAACCTGCGGCTTCAGGGCGTCGGTGCGCCTATCGTCCCCCTGCGGAGACGCTGAAAACGGTCGGCGAAGGCCGACCATCGGCCAAAGGCCCCCCAGGGGCGACTTTCACTCGCTGGAATCTTCAATTGATACCCCTGTCAGGGAGTGGGCGTGGGCGTGCGGACCACGTAATACCGGATGCGGAAAGATGCTTCCCCCTGCAACTGGTCCTCAATGTACAGCGAAACCCCGTAGTCGCCTCCGAGGAGCACCGTCCCATCGGGGTTGAAATAGACGACCCAGGCCGTACCGCTGGATTCCCCGTCCCACAGGTGATTCTGACGGGCAATCTCCCGCCCGTTGCGCGTCCAGACGACCGACCAGGAGAGGCCGGGGCGCATCCCGGCGTAGTCAAAGATTGCGTAAACCGCGCGGGTGTTCCAGTCAAACTCGTTGCCGACCAGCACAGGCTCCCCCGTCGGGAGGACGCCCAGGGCGATGGTCAGCGCGCCGAAGGTGGGGGAGACCACCGGGGTCGGGGTGGCGACAGGGCCAGAGATCGGCGTTGGGGGGACGGTGGGGCTGGGGGTGGGCAGCGGGAACGTCGGAGTGGGAGACGGCAAGGGTGTCGGAGACGGAGGGACGGTCGGCGCGGGGGCAAAGTAGCCCCCAACGCTCCCCACCACCGCCAGCAGTCCGACAACGATCGCCAGCGCGGCTGCTCCCACCAGTCCCCAGAACCAGGCCGGATACCCCTCTGCAGCACGGCGGGCCGGTGGAGTCTCGGGCCATTCTTCCCGCTCCGGCGGGAGTAATTCTACCGGCGGAGGTGTCTCCCCGTGTTCGTAGAGGAGGACCGCCAGGAAACGCATGTACGCCCGCAACAGTGCCCGTTCCCCCGGATCGGATATCGCGCTGCCGGCCCGGCGGGCGTCCTCCAGAAAGAGACGGACGCTCTCCCAGAAATCCTCCCCCAGCGATGGAGCGCCCGAACGGGCGACCAGGTCCTGATACCGACGTTGCAGGGCTTCAAAAACCGGCCTCATCGCTCCTCCTGTTTCGGGTAGGGCAACGGTTCGGGTCTACGCCGTCCGCGCGCCACACCAGGTCCGTCAGCAGAGACTCACAGGCTTGATCCAGCGCGTCCAGCGCATCGGCCAGCGCAGGCAGGCTGGGCAGGTTGTCCAGCAAACCGTCTTCCACTTCCTGGCGCAGCAGGCGCACCGGACCGGACAGATGGCTCGGGAGAGCGTCCAGCAGGCCGTCCAGGTACCGCTGGCAGGGAAGCCAGAGGGCCAGCAGTTCCGGGCGCCGGTCCATTCCCATCGCCTGCTCCCTCGCCACCTGGAGGGTGGTTCGGAAAACGTTCAGCGCAGCGCGCGCCCCCAACAGCAGGCGGAAAAGGCCCGCAGGCGACTCCTCTTCCCTGCTCATTTCTCCTCCTGGGCACAATATGTTTGCAGGACGGCGATCTGCCTCCGACTGATCTCCTGCCATTGGGGATCGCAGCCCTCGGTCAGATAGCACTGGAAGTCGGCCAGCGCGCCAGCCAGATTACCGGCCACTTCGCGGGCCAGCGCGCGGTTGAACCGCGCCTCGGCCCAGTCTGGCTTCAACTCCAGCACGCGCGTCAGATCGGCCTCGGCGCCCACCCCATCCCCCAGTTCCCGCCAGCGCAGGAGGCCCCGGTCGTAGAGCGCCTGGGCAAAAGTGGGCTCCAGGGCGATGGCGCGACTGAAATCCCGCTCCGCCTGGCGGTACGACTCCTCATCCCCGTATTGGTGGCCCCAGTGGCGGAATGCCATCCCGCGCCGATGGTAGAACCAGGCCAGCAGTTTGCGGACGGTTTTCCTCCCCATCGCCTGCTCATTATAAACGAAAATCGGGAAACCGAAAAGCGGGGGGGGCCGACCGCCCCCGATTGACTTCCCACCGAATCTGGAGTATCCTATCCCGTGCCGGAATCCACCCCCCAAGGAGACGGAACGATGAACGACGTCTTCGCCGATATAGACGCCCATATGGAGTCCTACCTGGACCGTCTGAAGCGCGCCCTCTCCCAGCCCAGTATCGCCGCAGAGGGGCGGGGTATCGCCGAAATGGCCTCCCTGCTGACCGACGAACTGCGCGCCGCGGGTTTTCAGGTGGAGACCGTCCCCACCGACGGCGCTCCCGTCCTCCTGGCCCAGATGGACGGACGGCGGTCGGAGCGATTGCTTTTTTACAACCACTACGACGTCCAGCCCGCGGACCCGCTGGAACTCTGGACATCTCCCCCCTTTGAGCCGACCGTCCGGGACGGCAAACTCTATGCCCGCGGCGCGTCGGACAACAAAGGGGCCATCTTCGCCCGCCTGGCCGCGGTGGAGTCCTACCGGCGCGTGCGCGGCGATCTCCCCGTCGGCATCACCTGGGTTATTGAGGGGGAGGAGGAGATCGGCAGCCTCCACCTTCATCAGTTCGTCGCCGCGCGGGAGGAGGCGCTGAAAAATGTCCTGGGGTGCGTCTGGGAGGCGGGAGGGCGGGACGCCCGCGAGCGGTACGAAATCGCCCTGGGCTGTAAGGGAATCCTCTACCTGGAACTGCGCGCCCGGGGAGCGGTGCGGGACCTCCATTCCGCCAGCGCCGCGATTGTGGTCAACCCCGCCTGGCGGCTGGTCTGGGCGCTGCAGGCGCTCAAGGGCCCCGACGGCCGAATCCGTATCCCCGGTTTCTACGACGCCGTTCGCCCCCCGACCCCGGCCCAGCAGGCCGCCCTGGCCGACTGGGACTACCCCGAAGAGGAAGTCCGCGCCCTCTACGGCATTGACTCTTTTCTGGATGGACTGACGGGTATGGCTCTAAAGGAGCGCCTTCTCTTCGGCCCAACCTGCAACATAGACGGCTTTCACAGCGGCTACGGCGGCCCCGGTTCCAAGACCGTCCTCCCCGCTGAAGCGGTTGCCAAACTGGATTTCCGACTGGTCCCCGACCAGTGGCCGGAGCGGGTTCTGGAAGCGCTGCGCGCGCATCTGGACGCGGAGGGGTTCTCCGATGTGGAGATCGCCTGGTGGGAGGGCGAAGCACCCTCTGCAGGCGATCCCGCGCATCCCTTCGTTCAGACCGCGGTGCGGGCCGCCGAGCGGGTCTACGGTCACCGACCGGCGGTCCTCCCGATGATGGCGGGGACGGGCCCCGTTCACCTCCTGTGCGGTCAGTTCGGGACGCCGACGGTTACGGCGGGCGTGGGGTATGCCGATTCGCGCGCCCACGCCCCCGACGAGAACATCCGCCTGAGCGATTTTGCGGACGGTGTCCGCTACATCGTTGCTCTGCTGGAGGAATTCGTCCTTCGGCCGCCCGCCCCAACCCCCCCTTTCCCCCTCTTGTCCGAACCTTAGGGGAAACCGCCTGCGTGCTCTGCGACGCTGCGGTGAGCAGTAATTCGCCTTGCGTGGGAAAGGGGTGAGGTGTGGGGTTTGTGGGGGCGGCGAAGCCGCCCCCACAAACCCCACTCTCTCTTTTCACGGGCACGCTGCTCCCCGTAGGGGATTTGCGGCCCAAGCCCCGTTGCCGCAGAGTTGCGCGTTTGGCAGAATGAGGGTATCATCAAAGCCATCGCGGGAGCCTCTATGAATACTTCTTTCTTCTGTATCCACGGCCATTTCTACCAGCCACCCCGGACCGACCCGTTCACCGGGCGCGTGCCCCGGGAGCCGGACGCGGCCCCGTATGCCAACTGGAACGAGCGCATCACTGCCGAATGCTACGCTCCCCTGGCGGAACGGGAACTCTTCGGCCGCATCAGTTTCAACCTGGGAGCGACGCTGGCCCGCTGGCTGGACGAGTACGCCCACGACACCTACAAGCGCATCATCGCCCAGGAGGGGGCCGTTTACAGGTCTCAGGGCGCGGGCAATGGGCTGGCCCAGCCGGTCCATCACACCATTCTCCCCCTGGCCCGCCGCCGGGACAAAATCTGCCAGGTGCGCTGGGGGATCGCCAGTTTCACCCACCGGTTCGGTCATCCTCCGGAAGGCTTATGGCTACCGGAGATGGCAGTGGACCTGGAGGCGCTGGAGATTATCGCCGCAGAGGGCATCCGTTTCACCATCCTCTCCGACCAGCAGGTGCGGGGTGACCTGGAGGACGGCGCGGGACCGTATCGGGTACGTCTCCCCCACGGGCGAGAGATCGCCGTTTTCGTTCGGGACCGCGCCCTCTCGGACGCGCTGGCCTTCCAGATGCCCGCTCCTGAAGACACCGAGCAATGGCTGCGGGACCAACTGGAGTGGCGGGCCCGGCGCGGAGGTCTCATCCTCATCGCCACTGATGGGGAGACCTTCGGACATCATCACCCTCAGGGGGTGGAGGTGCTGGAACGCCTCCTTGCGGGCGCGGAATCTATGGGGTGCCGGCCGGTGAACCTGGGATGGTACTTCCGGGAGCATCCGCCCCGCGCCGAGGTGAAGGTGGTAGAAAATACGGCCTGGAGTTGCGAGCACAACCTGAACCGCTGGGCGCTGGGTTGCCCCTGCACTCCGGGGGACGGTCGCTGGAAGGCGGCGCTGCGGCGCGCGCTGGACAACCTGACCTGCGAACTGGACGAAGTCTACGCCTGCGAGGCGCAGCGTCTGGGGCTCTCTCCCTGGCCTCTGCGGGACACCTACTTTGACGTCATTTTGGGGAAGGTGGATGGGATGACCTTCCTCTCCGGCAACGGCCTGAGCCACCTGACCACCGATCAGGCCCGGCGACTCCTCTGGCTTCTGGAGGCCCAATTCTACCGCCAGCGGATGTTTGCCAGTTGCACCTTTTTCTTTGAGGACCTGGACCGCCATGAGCCGCGCTACGCTATCGCCAACGCGATTCGCTCCCTGGCGCTGACCCGTTACGCGACCGGAGAGGACCTGACTCCCGGCTTTCGGCGCGACCTGCGGCTGGCGGTCAGTTGGCGGACGGGCCGCAGCGGAGCGGATATTCTGCACGAACTCCTCCGGTAGATGGGTCCCAACTCCCACTACCCGCAAACCAGCGGGGTATGGGCCAGCGCCGGGATATCCCGCGCGCCCGCGGCGAACATCGCCACGCGCAGTTGAGTGATGAGGACGGTGGCGACCTCCAGCACCGCTTCGGCGGATTCGGCAGCGGCTGTCAGGAAGGGGCGGGCGATCCCGCAGACGTTGGCCCCCAAAGCGATCGCTTTGGCGACCTGAATGCCGTTCCGGATACCCCCGCTGGCGATCAGCGGGAGACGGGGCAGCGCCTCCCGGACCTGATGGATCGCTTCGGCGGTGGGGATGCCCCAATCCCGGAAGGTTGCCGCCACCGTCCGCTGGAGGTCGTTCTGGGCCCGGTACATCTCCACCTGGCTCCAGGACGTGCCGCCCGCACCGGCTACGTCCACCGCGGCCACTCCTGCCTCCACCAGACGGCAGGCTACATCGGCGGAAATCCCCCATCCCACTTCCTTGACAATTACGGGTACTTCCAACGCCCGGCATACCTGCTCTATTTTCCGCAGCAGGTCCGAGAAGTCCGTTTGGCCCTCCGGCTGGAGCGCTTCCTGCAGCGGGTTCAGGTGCAGGATGAGACCGTCCGCCTCCACCATCTCCACTGCCCGGCGGCAGTGGTCTACGGTGTACCCGTAGTTCAGTTGCACCGCGCCCAGGTTCGCCAGGAGCAGGATGTCCGGAGCGACGTCCCGTACCCGGTACGTATCGGCGACGGCGGGGTCCTCCAGCGCGGCCCGCAGGGAGCCCAGCCCCATCCCGATTCCCGTCTCCTGAGCCGCCAGAGCCAGGCGGCGGTTGATCTCCCCACCCTGGGCCGTCCCGCCGGTCATGGAGGCGATGAGCAGGGGGGCTCGCAGGGGCTTCCCCAGGAAGTGGACGCTCGTATCCACGTCCTCCAGAGCCATTTCGGGGAGCGCGCAGTGGACGAACCGGTAGCGCTCAAAGCCAGCGGTGACCGTCTCAAAAGAGACGTCTTCTTCCAGACTGATGCGGATGTGGTCCGCCTTGCGCTGGGGGTGATCGTTTCGCAACGGTTTCTCTCCTGCGGTGTTATAAAGTGATGATGGCATCATACCAGCAGGATGGGGGTTTGTCAACTCGCCCAGTTGACAAATCCGCTCTCTTTACTACAATATCCGGCATCCTGACCAGAGGAGGGAAAATGGACATCTACGAACGCATCGTCAAAATCATCGTGGACCTGCTGGGCGTGGAACCTGAAAAGGTCACGATGGAGGCTCGTTTCCGCGAGGACCTGGGAGCGGACTCCCTGGACCTGGTGGAACTGGTCATGGCCTTTGAGGGGGAGTTCGGGGGGACCATCTCCGACGAAGAGGCTCAGCAAATCAAGACCGTCGGCGACGCGGTCAAGTATATTGAATCCCGGATGGCGGCGTAGGGATGGAAAGTGACGGTCACCCTTAAGGGTGACCGTCATTTTCCAGCAGGATCGCCGTCACCGCCGCACCCTCCGGCAGGGTGGGCCCAGGGGGGATGCGGAGGAGGGCGTTGGCGCCCGCCATGGAGAGCAGGCGGCTGCTGGCCTGTGCTCCCGTTGTACGGGCCCACCACTCATCTTCTTCGCGCTCCACCACCGCGCGCATAAACTCCAGCCGCTCGGGGTCGGGCTGCACCGGATGCCGCAGATGCACCGTCACCTCCGGACGACGGAGGCGGGCGTGCCCCGCCATACGCCGTAGGGCAGGCCGAACGTACAGTTCAAACGAGACGAGCGCCGAGACCGGGTTGCCGGGCAGGGCGAAGCACGGCTTATTTCCCACCGTGGCGAAAGTCAGCGGCTTCCCCGGCTTCTGCCGCACCCGGTTAAAGTGGACGGTCCCCAGTTCGGCCAGAATCGGCCCGATGTGGTCGTACCGCCCCACGGAGACGCCGCCGGAGGTGATCAGCGCATCGGCCTCCGCCAGGGCGGCCCGAAGGCGTTCCCGCATCCCTTCGGGCCGATCCGGCACAATCCCCATAGAGATGGCCTCTCCCCCCGCCTCCCGTACCGCCACCATCAGCGCGTAGCGGTTGCTATCGCGGATTTGCCCCGGCGCGGGGGTTTTCCACGGCTCCACCACCTCATCGCCGGTGGAGAGAACGGCGACCCGCGGCCGGGGATACACCCATACCTCCCAGTGCCCGACCGTCGCCAGCAGCCCCACTTCCGCCGGACCCAAAACCGTCCCTGCCCGCAGGACTACCTGCCCGGCCTGGACGTCCGAACCCGCCGGGCGGACGTTCTCTCCCGGCCGGACGGCGCGGGTGAAGCGGACGAAGTCCCCCTCTACGACGCTGTCCTCCAGCATCACCACTGCGTCGGCGCCGGGAGGGATGGGCGCGCCGGTCATAATCCGGGCCGCCGTGCCGGGGACGACCCGGGCGCCGGGTGCCGTCCCCGCGCGCCCCTCGGCCTCCAGAATCCGCCGCTGGGGGGATTCGTCCTCCGCCACCACGGCCCAGCCGTCCACCGTGGACGCCGCGAAGGGCGGGTGGTCGCCCTCGGCGCGGACGTCCTCCGCCAGAACCAGCCCCCCGACCTCATCCAGGCGGCGGCAGACGGGGGGCAGGGGATTCACCCGCGCGATGATTCGTTCCCAGGCCTCTTCCGGTTCAATCATTCTCCTCCCTCCAGCAGTCGTCGGGTCGCGGCGACCAGGCCGAAACAACCCGTGAGCATCATATCCCCGTAGGGGGCGGCGAAGTGATAGCCCAGACCGGCCGCCATCCGGCGCTGCGGACCCGTCACCGAGACGAAGCGGAACCCGCCGTCGGGGGTGTAATCCGGATGGATGTACGCGCCATGGCCGTTGTCCTCGTACACTTCCTCGTCGGTCAGCGTTCCGGCGCGGAGGCGGTCCACCAGCACCTGCAGTTTTTCCGCTGTCATCAGGACGGTGTGGTGCTCAAAGAGGCCCAGGACGCGGCCGGCCCGCAGCAGGACGCCGATGGTGTGCTGGTTGCCCACGTTGACCGCGATGAACCCCTCTTCGGGGTGCGCTGCGGCGGCCGGGTCTTCCAGGATGCCCCAGATCGCCGCCGGGCCGGTGTCCATCAGAACGGCCCCCGGCACGTCCTGCTGCACGGCCTGCATGCGGGTGTAGGGTGCGGGGATTTCCCGGTATGCCAGCCGGGTCATCTCTCCGCCGCTGCGGACGAACTCCCGCCACAGATGGAAGCGGAAGCGCCGATTGGACCCCACCAGACATTCCCCGTGGTCCTGCACCGCCACGGCGACCGTCTCCGGGAGCGAAACGCCGAAGGGGGCCAGCGCGTCGGCCAGGACCTGCAGGTCCACATCGCGCGTCCGCAGGGTGAGCAGGTTGGGCAGGTCGGGGGGCTCGTCCACGATGATGTACCCCTGCTGGCGGACCTCCTCCGGGTTGTCTCGGACGGTGCGCGCCGCGCGCGGGGTGATGTAGACGGGGTACCCGGCCCGCATGTGCCGCTTCATCGCGCTGACGATGGGTCCCCCGCCCATCAGGTTGCCGGTCAGAAAGAGCGGGCGGCCCTCCCGGGTGGCCTGCTTGACCTGTCGGGCCAGCACTGTCGTCCACGAGGGCAGCACCAGTTTGACGTTGTTCTCCATCGGCTGACCCGCTTCCCAGAGCAGGATGTCCTGGGTCCCGGCGCCGACGTCTATGGCTAAAATCCGATCCA
>CAKZOY010000043.1 GCA_937138275.1 uncultured Chloroflexota bacterium | reverse complement strand
GTTCGTTCCGAGGTTTTCTTTGTTGCCAGGGATTCCCTTTATCCCCCTCACCCCCCTTGCCCCCCTCTCCCCCTTGCCCTGACGGGTGGGGGAGAGGGGGGAAGAGAGGGGCATCAACGACCTGACGCTGGATACCTTCGGCGTCCATCTTCTGCTGGAAACCGGTCTGGCCCTTGCCCTGCTGGTCGGCGGGTTGGTCCGCTGGCTGTGACCGCCGGACGACGGGAGGCGGGGGCGGGGCGGCTCCGCCGCCCCGCCCCCGCCTCTTTGCCCCGCAGCACAGAGGCTCCCCACGGCGTCGTCGCCCGCCACTTGACCAAACCGGAGAAGGTCTGTATCATGACAGCCGATGAGCACAGCCGGCACTCTCAGTAGCCCCATCCCCGATCTTCCGCCCGACCTCTGGGCGGCCCTGCAGCCGCTGCTGGAACTGGCGATCGCCGAGGACATCGGCCCCGGCGACGTCACCTCCGAGGCCATCCTCCCCCCCGACCAGACCCTGCGGGCCCAACTGGTCGCCAAAAAGCCCGGCGTCGTCGCCGGACTGCCCGTCGCCGCGGCCGTCTTCTGGCGGGTGGACCCCACCGTCCGCTTCACCCCGCACATCCGCGACGGCGATCCGGTCGCCCCCGGCGACGTCCTCGCCGAGGTGGAGGGTCCGGCGCGCAGCCTGCTGGCTGCGGAGCGGACCGCCCTCAACTTTCTCCAGCGCCTCTCCGGCATCGCCACCCTCACCCGCCGCTTCGTGGACGCCGTTGCCGGAAACCGCGCCGTCATCCTGGATACCCGCAAGACCCACCCCGGCTATCGCCTCCTGGAAAAGTACGCCGTCCGTATGGGCGGCGGTCAGAACCACCGGATGGGCCTCTACGATATGGTCCTCATCAAAGATAACCACATCGCCGCTGCCGGCTCCATCACTGCTGCCGTCCAGCGGGCGCGGGCAGCCTATCCCCACCTCCCTGTAGAGGTGGAAGTCCAGAGCCTGGACCAACTCCGCGAGGCGCTGGAACTCCCCGTAGACCGGATTATGCTGGACAATTTTGACCTGGAGAGCATCCGCACTGCCGTCCGGATTGCCGCCGGACGGGTGCCGCTGGAGGTCTCCGGCGGCGTCTCCCTGGAACGGGTCGCAGAACTGGCCGCCACCGGTGTGGATTACATCTCCGTCGGCGCCCTGACCCATTCGGCCCCGGCGCTGGATATCAGTATGGAAGTAGTAGACAAGTAGGCAAGTTTGCAAGGGTGCAAGTAGGCAAGGCATAGGGCTATGGAACTGAACGAGCGCGTCGCCACCATCAAGGCCCAACTGGGCCCCGATCTGGTCATCCTCGGGCACCACTACCAGCGGGACGAGGTGATCCAGTTTGCCGACTTTCGCGGGGACAGCCTCCAACTGGCCCAGGACGCCCAGCGCACCGATGCCCGATACATCGTCTTCTGCGGCGTCCATTTTATGGCCGAGACGGCCGCCATTCTCGCCAAACCCCATCAGACGGTGCTCCTGCCCGACCTGGAGGCGGGGTGCTTTCTGGCCGACCGCGCCGACCTTCCCCTGGTCCGGCAGGCCTGGCGGGACCTGGGGCGGATTATGGACGTGGAGCGGGAGGTCCTGCCCGTCACCTACATCAACTCCGCCGCCGAACTGAAGGCCTTCTGCGGTCAGCACGGGGGGATCGTATGTACGTCGGCCAACGCCGGGCGGGTGCTGGCCTGGGCCCTCCAGCAGCGCCCCCTCGTCCTCTTCTTCCCCGACCAGCATCTGGGCTACAATACTGCCCGCCAGATCGGCGTCGCCGATGAGGAGATGCTGGTATGGGACCATCGCCGCTTCCTGGGCGGGTACAATCCGGAGCGCGTCCGCCGGACACGGCTTATCCTCTGGCCCGGCTGGTGTTACGTCCACACCCGCTTCCGCCCCGAACACGTCCGGGCCTGGCGGGAGCGGGAGCGCGATATCCGGATTCTGGTTCACCCCGAATGCACCCCCGACGTGGTGGCGCTGGCCGACGAGGTCGGCTCCACATCCTACATCGTCCGGCGGGTGAAGGAATCCCCGCCGGGGACGAAGTGGGCGATCGGGACGGAGGCCAACCTGGTCCTGCGGCTGGCCCGGGAACATCCGGAGCAATCCATCTTCTGCCTGGGCGACGAGCCCCACTACTGCCGGACGATGAACCAGATCACCCTGGAGAAACTGGCGCGGGTGCTGGAGGGGCTGGCGCGGGGGGAGTTGGTGAACCCCGTCTCCGTGCCCCCGGAAATTGCCGAACCGGCCCGTCTGGCGGTGGAGCGGATGCTGCAGATGGGGTAGAGGCCGATGACTGAAGAACTGGTGGAATCGGACGTCCTGATTATCGGTTGCGGGATCGCCGGGGCGACGGCCGCCCTGCAGTTGGCGCGCGACCGTCAGCGGCAGGTCGTCGTCGTCACCCGCGCGGGCAAGCCCGAAGAGAGCAATACCCGCTACGCCCAGGGGGGCGTCGTCGCCCGAGGGGAGGACGACAGCGCCGACCTGCTGGTGGAGGACATCCTGGCGGCCGGAGCGGGACTCAGCCTCCCCTCCGCCGCCCGCATTCTGGCCGAAGAGGGGCCGCGGCTGGTGGAAGAACTGCTGATCGGCGAACTGGGCGTCCCCTTTGACCGCCATCCGGACGGCCGCCTGGCCTACGGGCTGGAGGGGGCCCACTCCCGCCCGCGCATCCTGCACGTGGGCGACGCCACCGGCCAGGCCATCATCCGGGCGCTGACCGCCGCCCTGCGGGAGCGGCCCAACATCCGCCTGGTGACCGGCGCCACGGCGGTGGACCTCATCACCTTCCCCCACCACGCCCGCAATTCGCTCACCGTTTACGAGCCCATCACCTGCCACGGGGCATACGTCCTGGACCAGTCCAGCGGAACGGTCCGTCGCTACCTGGCGGGGGCGACGATTCTGGCGACGGGCGGCTTGGGCCGTATCTACCGGCACACCACCAACCCGGAGGGCGCCCGGGGCGACGGCCTGGCGATGGCCTACCGGGCCGGTGCCCGCGTCATCAACGCCGAATACGTCCAGTTCCATCCCACCGTCCTGGCCCTCCCCGGCGCGGAGGGGTTCCTCATCTCCGAGGCGGTTCGGGGGGAGGGGGGACGGTTGCTCACGCCCGATGGCCGACCCTTTATGGCCCGCTACGCTCCGGAGTGGGGCGACCTGGCCCCGAGGGACGTCGTCGCCCGGGCGATCCACCACGAGATGGTCGCCAACGGCTACCCCTACGTCCTGCTGGACATCGCCTCGGTGCTTCCGGCCCCCCGCATCCGGGAGCGATTCCCCACCATCTACGAGCGCTGCCGGTCGCTGGGGCTGGATATCACCGTCCAGCCCATCCCCGTCGTCCCGGCGGCCCATTACTTCTGCGGCGGCCTCTGGACCGATGAGTGGTCCCGAACGACGATCCGCAACCTCTACGCCGTGGGGGAGGTGGCCTGTACGGGGGTGCACGGGGCCAACCGTCTGGCCTCCACGTCGCTCCTGGAGGGGCTGGTCTGGGGCGACCGGGCGGCGCGGGAGATCGCTGCCCGCGGCCCGCTCCCCCTCGTCTCCCCCGACGACGTCCCCCCGTGGGAAGAGACGGGGGTGGAGGGGGCCGACCCGGCCCTCATCTGGCGCGACCTGCGGGCCATCCAGTACACCATGTGGCACTACGTCGGACTGGTGCGCTCGGAGCGGCGGCTGGCGCGGGCGCTGCGGGACCTCCGTCACCTGAAAGAAGAAATTGATGATTTTTATCGCGCCAGTCGGTTAAACGACGCGCTGGTGGGCCTGCGCCACGCGGTCCAGGCGGCGTTGCTGGTGGCGGAGGCGGCGTACCACAACCGCCAGAGCCGCGGCTGCCACTACCGGGAGGGGTAGCGCCGATTCCTCCCCGGGCGGACCTGCCTGTGGGCGCAGACCGAAGCGGTCGGTTGGGCATCTCTCTCACCCAAGAGACACAGAGGGACAGATGCGGGTGGCGTTCCAGCCTGCGCCGGGGTTTTTCTCTGGGCCGGAGGGTTTCAGCCCCCGGCTGACGGCCATTTTGCCCTTCAAGGTAGGCTTATAGGGGCCGGGGTGGGTTTCCCCCTGGCCGAATCGGTACGATCCGCAACAGTCCCGTGTTTATCCGTGTTTATCCGCGTCCCGTAGAAAGTCGGTGCGATGACTTCGGAACATTCTGCCTCCATCTCCGTGGGCGGCGATGTGCGGGATTCCCTCCTCATCGCCGGAAGCGGCCATACGGTGCAGATCGGCTCTGAGGCATCCCCCTCCGCCGCCGACGTTGACCGCCTCACCCAGGAATATCGGGCGGCTGTAGCCCGCGATTGGGGGACGCTGCGAATCTCCGAGAACGACCCGGACCTTCCCCTCACCCAGGTCTTCGTCCTCCTGCAGGCCGCCCCACAGCCTCCGCCCCCGCCGCTGAAGCGCCAGCAGGGATACCCCGACCTCCTTCCCCACCCTGAACGACTGGAGCACGCCGGCCTCCCCTCCGACTCCTCCGCCCCATCTCCCGTCCCGCTGGAGCAGGCGCTGAAGGAAGCATCCCATCTGGTCCTGCTGGGTGAACCGGGCGCCGGGAAGAGCACCACCCTGCAGTTCATCGGCCTCTGCTTCGCCCACGCCGACGAGCACTGGCCCAAGGAGAAACTGAATCTGGAGGAAGCGCGCGTCCCCATCCTCCTCCCCCTCCCTGAACTGGCCGATGCGCCGGCCTCCGAAAAAGCGACCATCCTGCTGAACGCGCTGGTCCTGGAGGTCTGCCGCCGCCTGCAAGTATGCACGCCGGAGCAGGCCCGCACCCTGCTGTTCCGCTGGACGGAGGGGCCGGGCCTGGCGGTGCTGCTGGACGGGCTGGACGAGGTGGCGGAGGAGCGGCGCGGCGCAGCCCGCCAGGCCGTCCTGGATTTCGTTCGTTCCTCTCCAGGCCAGAAGGCGCGGCTGGTGGTGGCCTCCCGCACCGCCGGATACGTCCCCCTGGGCGACCCGTTCCGGGAATACACCCTCAAGCCCTTCTCCGGGCCCCGGGAGGCGCGCGATTTTCTGGCGAACTGGCTGGGCGCGCTGCGGCCGGAGTGGGATGCGGCGGCGAAGGGCGACGAACTCCTCCAGGCCCTGGAGGCCCGGCCCGCCCTGCGCCGCCTGGATAACCCCCTGCAACTGCGCCTCTGCGCCGAAGTATATGCCGAGACCGAAAAGGTGGCGGAAAGCCGTGCCGACCTCTACGAGAGGTACCTGGACGCCCTGTGGCGCCGGGCCGAACGGCGCGGGATGGCAAAGGATCGGCGGGCGGTGCTGGAGCGGGCCGCCGGGGCGCTGGCCTGGCACCTGCACACCGGCGGGGAGGGAGGCGAACCCGATACCATCGCCGCGCTCCGCCGGGCGAACCTGGCCCCCGACGACGAGGTAGCCCGGGCGCTCCTGGACGGCCTGCGGCGCCGCGTTGGACTCATCGTCCGGGTGGGGGAGCGCTGGGCCTTCGCCCACCTCACCCTGCGCGAGTACCTGGTGGCCCAGCGGCTGCGGGAGGAGTGGCGGCGGGACCGGCGCCGCGCCGGGCATTTCCTGTGCCCGCGCCTGCACCTGCCCGAATGGCAGGAGGTGCTCCTCCTGCTGGTAGGCGGGATGGAGAAGGAGGAGGCGCAGGACTTCATCCGGTGGGTGGAGCGCGCCGGCAGCCGTTACGAACTCCGCCTCCGGCGCGACCTGCTCCTGGCGATCGCCCTCTGCGCGGAGCGGGGGGATATCGCCCTGCCGCTCCGGGCGCTGCGGGGTGAGGACTGGTGGGTGCGCCGGGCGGCGGCAGAGGCGCTGGGGGCAATCGGCAATCCCCAGGCCGTGCAAGACCTCCTCGGGGCGCTGCGGGATGAGGACCGGCGGGTGCTGTGGGCGGCGGCGGAGGCGCTGG
>CAKZOY010000042.1 GCA_937138275.1 uncultured Chloroflexota bacterium | reverse complement strand
TTGAATCCGCAATATGCCACAGCGCTGGGATGTCGGGACAAAACGGCTGGTAGGGACGGTGACTTTCGTCCTGCTGGCCCTGATCCTGTACCGTTTCCGGGCAGTCCTTCCACCGCTGATCCTGGCCTTTCTGCTGGCCTTCATCCTGGACCCGGTGGTGGACTTCCTGGAAGAGCGGCTGCGCATCCCGCGCACCGGCGCTACCGCCCTCGTCTTTCTGGCAATTATTGCCATGGCGGTGACAGCGCCGGTGATCGCCGTGCCCCCCATTGTGCGGGCGATCACGTCCTTGAATCTGGACTTCGTCCGTATTGCCGCGGAACTGGACCGTTTCTTTTCCCAGCCGATCCTGTTCCTGCAATGGGAAATTGACCTGCGGGCAGTCTACCGGGAGTTCCAGCAGGGCATCCGTTCATTCCTGACCGCCGTCGCCACCGGAACGGTGAACGTCGTCTTCAGTTTCGTCTCCACCCTTTTCTGGGCGCTCTTCATCCTGCTCTCGGCGTTCTATCTGACCCGGGACGCCCATCGGGTGGTAACCTGGATGGACAGTCTCGCTCCGCCGTCGTTCCGGGAGGATTTCATCCGCCTCCGCCAGGAAATCACCCACGTCTGGAACGCCTTCCTGCGGGGGCAACTGCTGATGGGGCTGTTCATCGGCGGGATGACCACTGTTGCCAACACCATTATCGGGCTACCGAATGCCCTGGCGCTGGGTCTTCTCGCCGGAGTGCTGGAGTTCATCCCTAATATCGGCCCGACCATCGCCGCCATCCCAGCAGTACTGATCGCCCTGTTTCAGGGCTCCTACTGGCTCCCGCTCAGCAACTTCTGGTTCGCCGTCCTGGTGGTGGGAATCTACATTTTGATCCAGCAGATAGAGACCAATCTCCTCATCCCGCGGGTGATGGGGCGCAGCCTCAACCTGCACCCACTGGTGGTGCTGGTGGCGGTCATCCTGGGGGGGAGCCTGGCGGGCGTCCTGGGCGTGCTGATCGCCGCACCCACCGTCGCCACGGTGCGCGTGCTGGGGCGGTACATCTACTACCGCCTGACCGACCAGGACCCCTTCCCGGTCATTCCGGAGCGACCGCTACCCCGCCCCTGGCTGGGGCAGCACCTCTGGGACCGCCTCCGGCGGCGGATTCTGGCCCGTCGGTGGGTCGTCCGGCCCGCCCGTCCCGAGGACCGGGCGGATATAGAGGCGCTCTGCAGGCTTATCTGGGGCGGTAACGACTACATCCCCGAGGTCTGGGACGAGTGGATCGCTGACCCGAAGGGGAAACTGAGCGTTGTGGAACTGAAGGGACGGGTGATCGCGCTGGCGAAACTGACCCATATCGCTGACGATGAATGGTGGCTGGAGGGATTGCGCGTCCATCCGGAGTATCACCGGCTGGGAGTGGCCCGGATGCTCCAGACCCACCATTTGACGTTAGCGGAGCAAATCGGGGCGGGGGTGGTGCGATTCGCGACCCTGTCCACCAACCATCCCGTCCACCGCAACGCGGCCCGGGACGGGTTCCGTAAGGTGGCGGAATTCGCGTCCTGCCGGGCCGATGCCCTGCCCGGCCCGAATCCCCTTCGCCCTCTGGGGCCGAACGACCTGGAGACCGTATGGGAAATGGTGGCCAATTCCCCGCTCCGGCAGGCATCCGGTGGCCTCTACAAGGTCTGCTGGCAGTGGATCGCCCTGACCCGCGCCCGCCTGGCAGACCACCTGTCGGCGGGAGAGGTCTGGGGTGCCGAAACGGAGGGGCGCCTGACTGCGGTGGCTATCCTGCCCGATTGGACAGAGCATCTCAATGTTGGCTACCTGGATGGCACCCCGGAAGGGTTGCAGGTTCTTGCCTGGGGGCTGCGGGTCCTGGCTCACCAGAGAGGGTGTCCAGGGGTACGGATTCATATTGTAAACAATCCGGCTCTTCTGGAGCCTCTGCGGATGGCGGGCTTCGCGCCCGACCGGGAGCATACCCTGTGGATTTTTGAAAAAACCATCAAGAAAGGAGACGAAAATGGAGGAAATTGAAGTCCTGGCCGAGACCGACAACTACAGCATCTGGCGGACGGAAGAGCCGGATGGCGAGGCAACGTACCACCTGGAGTTCGGGAGCGTCACGGTCCACTTCTTTGAGGAGGAGTGGGAGGAGTTCCTGGAACTCATTGGCCAATTGCGAACCCAATGAGGTTCGCCGACCGTCGGAGGGAAAGTGCTCAGACCAGGAGGACATCCGGCAGGACTCCAGGAGTGGTACGATAAACTGACGCCGCGCCTTGCGGAGGCGCGGGAGAAGTTGCGCCAGGTCCCCCTATCCAAACTGGAACTGCGCAGCGGCTGCATTCTGGAGCCCGAAGGCACACTGCGGCTGACTTTCTTCTGGCGGGAATACCGGGTCCATCCGCCGGACTTCATCGTCCGGCGGGTGGACACCGGGGAAGAGGTCTCGTCGTTCCTGCAGGCCCTCATCCTCACCTACATGGCGACGGCCGACGGCGCTACCCCGTCCGGGCGCTGGGTCGCGTTCCACAGCCTGCCGGACGGAATGTTCTACGCGCAGGCCTTTCGGGGATATGCCGAAGACCGGCTGGTGCGGGAACTGGGGGAGCGAGGGCTGGACGGCTTCCGCCGGGCTGGTGAACGCCTGCAGGGCGTCCCACTGGACCTGGGGGACGCCGGGTACGCCTTCGCGGTCCTTCCCCGCATCCACCTGGCGGCCGTCTACTGGCAGGGGGACGAGGATTTCCCCTCGCGGGCGTCCGTCCTCTTTGAGGACAGCGCCCCGCACTACATGTCCACCGATGGACTGGCTATCCTGGGCAGCCAGTTGGTGACGTCCATCGCGCGCGCAGCAGGAGCATAGCGATGCTGGGAATTTCTCCTGCAGATTTACTGGCCCGTCTGATCGTCCTTTTTGTGGCAATGCCGATTCACGAATGGGCCCACGCCTGGTCGGCCCATGAACTGGGGGACGATACTCCCCGCTGGGAGGGACGACTGAGTTTGAACCCAATGGCCCATCTGGACTTTCTGGGGTCTCTCCTGATCCTGTTGACGGGGTTCGGTTGGGCCAAGCCGGTGCCGGTCAACCCGTACCGGATGCGGATGGCGCCGCGAACCGGGATGGCGATTTCGGCCTTCGCCGGCCCCCTTTCCAACCTGGTGGTGGCGATGATCTGCGCCCTCCCTTTCCGTCTGGGCCTGCTCAATGTTGAGGATGTATGGGGTTCGTTTAGCCTGGCAGCGATCGTCTTCGCCATCGCCGACATCAGCATCAACCTGGCCCTCTTCAACCTGCTCCCCTTCTACCCGCTGGACGGCGAAAAAGTGCTGGTGGGGATTTTGCCGCCCCGCTGGGGGGATTATCTCCTCTCCATCCGCCCCTACAGTCCCTACATCCTGCTGGGCCTGCTCTTCCTGCTCCCCTGGCTGGGGCTAAACATCATCGGCTGGCTGATCGGGCTGGTTAAACTCCCCCTTCAGTTGCTATTGTTCTGGCTGTGATTCGGCGGGCACTTTACCGGGCAGGGCAGTTCTTCGCCGCCCTGATGGCCCCGCTGACCCGGCCGGAGTTAGGAGAGGCCGGAAGGTATCTTTCCCCCGCTCAGCGGGTGCTTTTTGAGCGGATGTCCGCACCGGACCGGCGCCACGCGCTGGCGGTTTTCCGGGCGCTGCAGGAGCGGGGGGTGCAGGAGAGGGATTTGCTGGTCGCCGCGCTGCTGCACGATGCGGGGAAGGCGGAATGCCCGCCGCCCATCTGGGTGCGGGTCGCGGTGGTGCTCATGGAACGTTTCGCCCCGCGCCTGCTGGAGTGCATCAGCGAAGGGGAGCCGCACGGCTGGCGGCGACCGTTCGCCATCTATCGGCAGCATGCGGAGATCGGGGCGGATTGGGCCGCGCAGGCCGGATGCTCCCCCATCGTCGTGGACCTGATCCGCCGCCACCACACCCCGCTCTCGCCATCCGAAAAAGAGGCCAACCCCCTTCTGGCCCTGCTTCAGGAGGTGGATGGGGATAGGTGAGGGCGTAAAACGTGTTGCGTAAAACGTAATGCGTAAAACGTGATGGTAAGGAGGGTGCTATGTCTTCTTATCTGTCCTTCTTAAAGCCTGTGCTCCGTTTCCCGTTTCAGGGGCCGGACTGGCAGAGCCGTTTTCTGATCGGGTCGGCGCTGCTCCTGCTAGGCTGGTTCATCCCCATCATACCCGCTATCTTCGTCTTCGGCTACGCCCTGGAAGTGCTGCGCCGGACGCTGAGGGGGGAGGAACCGTCCCTCCCTGCCTGGCAGGACTGGGGTCGCCTATTTATGGACGGCCTGCGCGCCTTCGCGGTCAGTCTGGTCTACCTCCTGCCGGGCACTCTGGTCTATTTCGGCGGTATGGTCCTGTATTTTGGCGGCACTCTGGCTTTGACCCCCCTTTTTGAACAGGAAACCTGGGCATTCGGGGTATTTTTGCTTGTATTTTTTGTCTTCATGGCCGCTGTAGCGGTGGGTTCGCTGTTGGTTTCTCTGGGAATCATCCCGCTGCCGATGGCTACGGCGCATTTTGTGGCGAAGGACCGCCTGGCATCGGCATTTCACATCCGCCGGTGGTGGGCTATTCTCAAGGACCGGCGCTGGGAGTACCTGATCGCCTGGATCGTCGTCGCCGGCCTGGTAGTGGTGCTCTATCTCATCCTGTGGCTCCTGTACTATTCCATCTGCCTGTGCTGGCTTGCCCCCGTCGTCATGGCCCCCGCCTCGTTTTACCTGATGCTGATATCCGCGGTTCTCTTTGGACAGGCGTATGGAGGGGGAGTAGGGAGTAAGGAGTAGGAAGTAAGAAGTAAGGAGTAGGGGGAATAACACGCAACACGCAACACGCAATACGCAATACGCAACACGGAGTAGACCATGGGCGCTCGTGTGACAATTATCGGCTTGGGAT
>CAKZOY010000041.1 GCA_937138275.1 uncultured Chloroflexota bacterium | reverse complement strand
ATCCTTGTATCCTTGCTACTTTGACCAGAGGAGGAAAGAACGATGCTTAAGCGCTTGCTGCTTCCCATTACCCTCGTTACGCTTGCTGCCTTGTTGTTTACCGCCTGCCAGCCCAAGGCGACTCCCACCCCGGAGGGCGTCCAGTTGGGCAAACTGAAGGCCTGCTTCATCTACGTCGGCCCTATCGGTGACATCGGTTGGACTCATGCCCACGACCAGGCTCGCCAGATCGTGGAAAAACAGTTCCCCTGGCTGGAGACGGCCTACGCCGAATCGGTGCCCGAAGCGGACGTGGAGCGCTTCCTGGACCGCTTCATCGTAGAGGAGAAATGCGACGTCGTCTTCACCACCAGTTTCGGCTTTATGGACGGGACCCTCGCCGCGGCCCAGAAGTACCCCGATAAAATCTTCTTCCACTGCTCCGGCTATAAGCGGGCACCCAATATGGGCACCTATATGGCCGACTTCTACCAGATTTACTACCTGAACGGCCTGATGGCCGGCGCGCTGACCAAGAGCGGGAAGGTCGGCTACGTGGCGGCCCATCCCATCCCCGAAGTCGTGCGCCATATGAACGCCTTCACCCTCGGCGTGCGGGAAGTCAACCCCAAGGCCACGGTGGACGTCCGCTGGATCTTCTCCTGGTACGACCCGGCGAAGGCCCGCCAGGCCGCGGAAGCCCTCATCGCCGAGGGGGTGGATGTGCTGGCCTTCACCGAGGACTCCCCCACCGTGGTACAGGTCGCCGAGGAATATACCAATAAAGGGCAACCCGTCTACGCCTTCGGCCACTACAGCCCGATGGCCCAGTTCGGCCCCAACGCCATGGTCAGCGGTCAGTTAGTCCACTGGGAGCGCATCTACGAGGACATCCTGATGAAGGTGTACCTCGGCGTCTACACCAACCAGAACCTGGAGAACGTGGACTACTGGTACCTGCTGCGGGATAAGGGCGTGGAGTTGGGCGGCGATTTCGGCGTCCCTCTCAATCCCAAGTTTGAGGCGCCGCTCAAGGCCGTGAAGGTCACCGATCCGCTCCTGGGCGAGATGACCGTCTATGACCTGGTCTTCAAGCGGCTGGAGCAGATGAACGACCCGGCGATCCTCTTTGACCCCTTCACCGGCCCCATCAAGGACCAGACCGGTCAACTGCGGGTGAAAGAGGGCCAGCGGCTCAACCTCTTTGAGTTGACCACGATAGACTGGCTGGTGGAAGGGAATATCGGCTCGCTGCCGAAATAGTCCTGCGGGCCGGGAGATTCCGAAACAGAAAATCCATCGCTGGGGGCGGCAGAGCCGCCCCCAGCCTGCGTGAGGAGGTCCGCTATGGCATTACTTTTCCTGGATACGGCTAACATTGAAGAAGTGCGCCAGGCGGTAGCCTGGGGCGTGCTGGACGGCGTGACGACCAACCCCACCCTGATGATGCGCGCCGGCACCGCCGACCTGAAGGCCACTACCCTGGAGATCGCCGAAATCGTCCGGGGACCGGTCAGCGCGGAGGTCATCTCCGCCGATGCGGAGGGGATGATCGCCGAAGCGCGGGAAATCCTGGCCTGGTCGGAGTTCGTCAACGTAAAAATCCCCTGCACCGTGGAGGGGCTAAAGGCGATGCGGGAGATCTCCCGCTGGCCCAACGGGCGGATCAACGCCACCCTCATCTTCTCCCCCACCCAGGCCTACCTGGTCGCTAAGGCGGGGGCCACCTACGCCTCCCTTTTCGTCGGGCGGATGGACGATGCCGGGCTGGATGGGATGGAGGTCGTTCGCCAGACGCGGGAGATTTTTGACCAGTACGGTTTCCCCTGCAAGGTCCTGGCAGCCAGCATCCGCCATACGGCTCACGTGGTGGAATCTTTGCGGGCCGGTGCCGACATCATCACCGTCCCCTTCGCAGTGCTCCAGCAGATGGTCCGCAGCCCCTTCACCGATGCCGGGCTGGAGCGGTTCCTGGCCGACTGGCGAAAAGTGGCCGGGTCATAAAAACAGGCGGGCTCCCGGGCCCGCCTGTTTTTGTGAGGAGACGTCCGTGAGTCTACCTTACGTTGCCCCCATCCGACAGATTCAGATAGAAACCCGCCGGATACGCACATTCGTCCTGGATATGACTCTGCCGGAGGCCCAACCGGGGCAGTTCGTGATGCTCTGGCTTCCCGGCGTGGACGAGAAACCCATCTCCATCGCCCATCCGGACCCGCTCACCCTCACCGTGGCCCGCGTCGGCCCGTTCAGTACCGCGCTGCACCGGGCTCGTGAGGGGGATTTGTTGGGGGTACGGGGCCCCTTCGGCCGGGGGTTCTCCCTCCATCCCGACCGACCGGCCCTCCTCGTCGGCGGCGGATACGGCATCGCCCCGCTGTACTTCCTGGCCGCCCGTGCCGTTCAGCAGGGCATCCCCACTACCGTCGCCATCGGCGCGCGGCGGGCCAACGACCTCATCTACGAGGACCGCTTCCAGGCCCTGGGCGTGGAACTGCTCATCGCCACCGACGACGGCTCCGCCGGGCGGCGCGGAACGGCGGTGGATGCGGCGGCCGACTGGCTGCAACGAAACCCGCTCCCCGCCGTCTACGCCTGCGGCCCGGAACGGATGCTGGTCGCCGTCCTGCGCCTCTGCCAGGAGCAGGGCCTGCCCGGTCAGTTCAATGTGGAGCGTTATATGAAATGCGGGTTCGGCATCTGCGGACAGTGCGCGCTGGATGGGCTGCTGGTCTGCCAGGATGGACCGGTTTTCTCTGTGGAACAACTGGCCGGTCTGACCGAATTCGGTCGCTTCCGCCGTAGCCCCACCGGTCGCCGGATGCCGGTCCGGTGAGAAAAAAGGAGCAAGCGGCATCTTCGCCGCCTGCTCCCTTCGCCTACTCCACCGTCACCGATTTGGCGAGGTTTCGGGGCTGGTCCACATCGCAGCCCCGACGGACCGCCAGGTGGTAGGCCAGCAGTTGCATCGGGATGACGTTCACCACCGGCGCCAGCAGCGGCGGCGTCGGCGGGACAGTCAGCCCATAATCGGCCTTGCGGCCGATCTCGGCGTCTCCCTCCGTCGCCAGGGCGATGACCACGCCGCCGCGCGCCTTCACCTGCTCCACCTGGCTGACCATCTTGTCGTAAACGTGGTCCTGGACGGTGATGGCAACCACCGGCATTCGTTCGTCAATCAGCGCGATCGGCCCGTGCTTCATCTCCCCCGCGGGATACCCCTCGGCGTGGATGTAGGAGATTTCCTTGAGTTTCAGCGCCCCCTCCAGCGCCACCGGATAGTTGATCCCCCGCCCCAGGTACAGGAAGTGTTCCCGGTCGTAGAAGGTTTGGGCCAGGTGGACGTACTCGTCGCCGTGCTGAAGCACCCGTCCGACCAGGTCCGGCAATAACGCCAGGTCCTCCACTCGGCGGCGGAGTTCGGCGCCCGTCAGCACCCCGCGGAGTTCCCCCAGGTAACAGCCCAGCAGGTAAAGGTCCACCAGGCTGGCAGTGAACGCTTTGGTGGAAGCGACACCGATCTCGGGGCCCGCGTGCATCAGGATATGACCGTCGGCAATGCGGTGGGCCTGGCTGCCGATGACGTTGACGATGGACCACAGAACGGCGCCCTTGTTGCGGGCCTCCTCCATCGCCGCCAGCGTGTCCACCGTCTCCCCGCTCTGGGTGATGGCGAGGACGGCGGTCCACTCGTTCACCAGCGGGTCCCGGTAGCGGAATTCGGAGCCGTAGTCCACCTCCACCGGTAAGCGGGCCAGTGCCTCAATCATAAACTTCCCCACCAGACCGGCATAGGCAGACGTCCCGCAGGCGACGATGATGACCCGTTCCAGGCGCCGGGCTTCCTCGGGGGTCAGCGTCAGCCCCTCCAGCCGCACCCGTCCGGCCTCAAAGTCGGCCCGGCCGCGGAGGGTGTCGGTGATGGACCGGGCCTGCTCGTAGATTTCCTTTTGCATGAAGTGCCGGTACGGCTCCTTCGCCGCCGCGACCGGGTCCCAGGGGATGGTATGGGGTTTTATGGGGACGGGGCGCCCGTCCAGCGTCTCCACGTAGACGCTGTCGCCGGTCACCACAGCCATCTGGCGGTCTTCCAGGAAGACCATCCGGCGGGTGTGCTCCAGGATGGCAGGGATGTCGGAGGCGACGAAGTTCTCGCCCTCCCCCAGGCCGACGGTGAGCCCTCCGGCGTTGCCCAGCCGGACGGCGACGATGCGCTCGGGGTGGCGACGACTGAGGAACAGGAAGGCGTTGGCCCCCTTCACCCGCGAGAGCGCTCTCCGGACGGCGTCCTCCAGGGAGGCCCCCCCTGCCAGGTACCCTTCCACCAGATGCACCACCACTTCGGTGTCGGTGTCGGAGGTGAAGCACCGGCCCTCCGCCTCCAGGTCCTCCCGCAGGGCGCGGTAGTTCTCTATGATGCCGTTGTGGACGACGGCGACGTCTCCGGCGGGGCCCAGATGGGGATGGGCGTTGCGTTCGCAGGGTTCACCGTGGGTAGCCCAGCGGGTGTGGCCGATACCGATGGGGCCGCTGACCGGGGCCGCCTGGACTTTCTCCATCAGGGCGACCAGTTTCCCCGCCTCCCGACGGACGCCGATGGTGCCGTCGGGCTGCAAGACCGCCAGTCCGGCGGAGTCGTAGCCCCGATACTCCAGACGTTTCAGACCTTCCAGAATAATGGGGGTCGCGTTGCGCGAACCCACGTAGCCGACAATGCCGCACATAGTCCCTCCCGTGCCAGTGTGCAAGTGGGCAAGTATGCCAGTGTACAAGGGGGTAAGGTTGGGGTCACCGTCTCTCCTTTTGGGCCGCCGGTTGCCCGACGGGTTTGTGGGAGAGGCTTCGTCTCGGGAGGGGGAAGACACGGGGCGTGACCGACCCCGGGCGGCATCCGCCGATCTCTCCGATTTTCCCGCGCCGGGTTTTTTGAACCCCAAAGGGCACA
>CAKZOY010000040.1 GCA_937138275.1 uncultured Chloroflexota bacterium | reverse complement strand
CGGATTGCTTTATTTGCCACGGATTACACAGATTACACGGATTGCTTTATTTGCCACGGATTACACAGATTACACGGATTACACGGAAAAAATCTGTGGAATCCGTGTAATCCGTGTCTGAAATCCGTGGCTAAATCTGCGAGGTGCTCTATGCGATGTAACGCTTTGCTGCTGGTGGGAGTCGCTCTGCTGGTTCTGGCCTCATGCGCCCGGCCCGCCCCTTCGGCGACGCCGGAAGCGCTCCCCACCCTCCAGCCCGTCTCCCTGGGCCCTGGGGAGCGGTTGCGGGTGGTGGCGACGACGACCATCGTGGGCGATGTGGTGGCCCGGGTGGGCGGGGACGGGATTCAGTTGACAGTGCTCCTTCCCGTCGGCGCGGACCCGCATACCTACGAGCCCACCCCGGCCGACCTGACTGCCGTCGCCGGGGCGCATGTCCTTTTCATCAACGGGCTGGGGCTGGAGGGGTTCCTGGAGCGGACCCTGCGCAACGTGGGCGGCGACCTGCCCGTGGTTCCCGTCTCCGTGGGCATCCCGCCCCGTCCCCTGGAAGAGGCAGAGGAGGAAGAAGAGGAGCACTCCCACGGGGAGTACGACCCCCATGTCTGGCTGGACGTGCGCAACGTGATGGTCTGGGTGGAGAACATCCGGCAGGCGCTGAGCGGGCTGGACCCGACCCGCGCCGACCGCTACGCGGCCAACGCGGCCGCCTACCGGAAGGAACTGGAGGCGCTGGACGCCTGGATTCTGGAACAGGTGGCCCAGGTCCCGCCCCAGAACCGCAAACTGGTCACCAACCACCCCGTCTTCGGTTATTTTGCCGACCGGTACGGCTTTGAGCAGGTGGCGGCGGTCTATCCGGTGAGTCCCGGGGCGGAACCTTCGGCGCGGGAGATCGCCGAACTGGAGGAGGTGATCCGGCAGTTCGGCGTTCCGGCCGTCTTCGCCGAGACCACCGTCAACCCGAAACTGGCGGAGCAGGTGGCGCGGGATACGGGCGTTCGCCTGGTCACCCTGTACACCGATTCTCTGGGTGAGCCAGGGAGCGGCGCGGAGACGTACATCGGGATGATGCAGACCAGCGTCCGGGCCATTGTGGACGCCCTCAAAGGGCCCTGATATGCCTTCCATCCGACCCCGTTTTCTCTATACGGTCGCCTTCCTGGGGGGGATGGTCTCCCTGGGGGTGGAACTGGCGGCGTCCCGCCTGCTGGCCCCGTACTTCGGGGAGTCGCTACCGGTGTGGGCGGCCGTCATCGGGCTGATTCTGCTCTATCTGACCGTCGGCTACTTTCTGGGCGGCCGCTGGGCCGACCGGTCGCCGTCCCCCGCCACGCTCTATGAGATCGCCATCTGGGGCGCGGGGCTGGTGGGGGTAGTGCCCTTCATCGCCCGGCCCGTCCTTCTGGCGGCGGTGGAGGGGATGGCCCGCCTGGACGTCCCTCTGGTCGTCGGCCCCTTCGCCGCAGTGCTCCTCTTCTTCGCCGCACCGGTCACCCTGCTGGGGTGTATCTCCCCCTTCGTCATCCGGCTGCTGGTGGACCGGGTGGAGCGGGCGGGCGGGGTCGCCGGACGGGTGTACGCGGTCTCCACGGCCGGGAGTCTGCTGGGGACGTACCTGGCGGTCTTCGTCCTGGTACCGACGGTCGGGACGCGCCTCACGTTTGTGACGCTGGCCCTCCTGTTGCTGGTCCCGGCGCTCTGGGGACTGGCCCGCGTCCGGCCCCGCCGCGCCGTCCTCTACCTCTGGATGCCGCTCCTGCTGCTGGGGCTGGCCCTCTGGGGGCGCGGTCGTCCCATCAAGCCCCAGGCGGGGGTCATCTACGAGGCGGAGTCGGCCCATCACTACATCCAGGTGGTGGAGCGGGGCGGGTGCCGGTATCTGTACCTGAACGAGGGGCTGGGCATTCATTCCGTATACTGCCCCGGCGCGCGGCGGGTGGGAGGGACGTGGGACCTTTTTGCGGTCGCGCCGTTCTTCAACCCGCCCCCCTTCCCCCCGGAGCGGGTGCGTTCTATGGCGATGGTCGGCCTGGCGGGGGGGACCGTCCCCAAACTCTATACGCAGTTCTTCGGCCCCATCCCGATAGACGGGGTGGAGTTGGACCCGGCGGTGGTGCGGACGGGGCGGGAGTACTTCGGGATGACGGAGGCGAATCTGCGGGTGACGGTGGGGGACGGGCGCGCCGTCCTGGCCCGCTCCCCCCGGCGCTACACTGTGGTGGGGGTGGACGCCTACCGGCTGCCGTACATCCCCTGGTATCTGGCGACGGTGGAGTTTTTCGGGGAGGTGCGGGAGCATCTGGAGGAAGACGGGGTGCTGGTGGTGAACGTGGGCCGGGCGCCCGGCGACGAGCGGCTGGTGGCGGCGATCGGGGCGACGCTGCGGACCGTCTTCCCGTCGGTCCACGCCATAGAGGTCCCCAACTCCTACAACACCATCCTGGTCGCCACTGTCCGGCCGACGTCGGCGGAGAATCTGGGGGCCAACCGGGCGCTCATCACCGATCCGGACCTGGCGCGGATTGTGGATGAGGCGCGGGCGAACCTGCGGCCCGTACCGGAAGGGGGCATTGTCCTCACCGACGACCGGGCGCCGGTAGAGGCGATCACGCACGCGATGATTGTGCGGTATGTGATGGGGGGGGAAAAGTAAACGTAAAGCGTGAAGCGCAGGGTGTGTTGCGTAATGCGTGGGGGAGGTGGGGCGGGGCGAATTGCTGCGCAAGCCCTGAAAACGGGTCGTTTGCCAGGAGCGCGGTGCTATAATCGTCGGAGAATCCCGAAACTCAGGAGGACTTGTGAACCGCATATGGCCCCGTCTTCTTTCCGTGCTGATCACGCTGGCCCTGCCGGTGCTGGTGCTGGCGGTGGCGTTGCGGGTGACGACCGCGCCGTGGCTGGTGCACTGGGAGTACGGCAAGCCCGATTTTCCCCCCGACCCCTACGGCCTGACGACCGAAGAGCGCATCCGCCTGGCCGAAGTGTGCGTGGAGTACCTGGTGACGGGCGCGGGGATTGAGTTGCTGGCCGACCTGGAACTAGAGGGGCGGCCGGCCTTCAACGAACGGGAACTGGCGCATATGGTGGACGTCAAGCGGGTGCTGTGGGCCTTTCTGTGGGCCGGATTGGGGGCCGGGGTCGTGGTCTTTGGGGGGACGGCCGCGCTGCTGGCCCGCCGCCCGACCCGTCCGCGGGCTGCGGGGGCATTGGGGAGCGGGGTGCTTCTCATCCTGGGACTGCTGGTCGCCGTGGGCGGGCTGATGCTACTGCGGTGGGATTTCTTCTTTACCGCGTTCCACGAACTTCTTTTCCCGCCGGAGACCTGGACTTTTCCCACGTCGGACACGCTGATCCGTCTCTACCCGGAGCGGTTCTGGATGGATGTGGGGCTGGTGATTGTGGGGCTGGTGCTGGTGCAGGCGGTGGCGTGGGGGGGAGTTGCGCTGGGGCTGCGGCGGTGGGCCGTTTCTGGTGCGCGGTAGGGCATGGGGGACCGCCGGGGGCGGCGGCGACTTCGTCGCCGCCGCCCCCGGTTTGTTTCTATACCACCAGGGTCTCGTATAGCCGTTCCAGACTGATATCCGGGCAGACCGTCTGGCGGCACTGGAGGGTGAGGGCGGCAGCGGAGATGCCCAGCCGGACCGCCTCGCTGGGGGCCAGTCCCTCCAGAAGGCCGAAGATCACCGCGGCAGTGAGCGCGTCGCCCACCCCGGTGCGGTCCACGATAGGGACGGCAATGGCCGGCAGATGACCGCTTTCGTTGTTGGTGGCGTAGCAGAGCCCCTTTTCGGCCAGCGTGATGACGGCTATTTTGACCCCTTTCGCCACCAGGCGGCGGGCCAGCCGGATGGGAGGGCCGGCCCCTCCTACCTCGCCCAGGAGTGCATACGCCTCCTGCAGGTTGGGCGTCACCAGGTGGAGACGTTTCAGGAACGGCTGCAGGCGGGCGGCCAGCGGGGCTGAGGTGGGGTCGGCGCAGACGAGGCGGTCGTAGCGGGCAGCAAGGGTGAAGACCGTCTCCAGCGCTTCCGGGGAGAGATTGGCGTCTATGGCGATAATCTGCGCTTCCCGGAAGAGGTCTTCCCGCTCCTGGAGGTACTGGGGGGTGACGGCCTGGATGGCAGCCATATCGTCCAGGCCGACAATGAGTTGCATCTCCTGGTCCAGCAGGGCCAGATAGGTGCCGGTGCGCAGGTCTGGCCCGATGAGGACATGGTCTGTATTGACCCCGGCCTCTCGGGTCCGCTCCAGGAGATAGCGCCCGGGCCAGTCGTCGCCGACGGCGGAGATCAGGGCCACCTCCACGCCCAGGCGGGCCAGGTTTTCGGCGATGTTCCGGGCAACCCCACCCACACTACGCCGGATAGTGCCCGGGTTGGAGGTGCCCATCTGAAGGGGCCCGCCCACCTGCCCCTTCACGTCCAGCCCCGCTGCCCCGATAACGAGAACATCCATTGGGCCTCCCCTGAACGGTGTGGTGAAGACACTTTCGTTGCGGCGGTTTTGCCGCATAAAGACTTATCGGGCCTCAAAACCTACGGCCTGTAACCGTTCTGCCTGCTCCTGAGCGATTAGTTCGTCTATGAAGGGGTCCAGGTCCCCATCCAGCACATCGGGGAGGCGATAAAGAGTGAGGCCGATGCGATGGTCGGTCACCCGGTTCTGGGGGAAGTTGTAGGTGCGGATTTTTTCGCTTCGCTCTCCGGTGCCGACCTGGGCCCGGCGGGCCTCGGCGATCTCCGTCTCCTGTTTCTCCCGCTCCATTTCGTAGAGGCGCGCCCGCAAGATCGCCATCGCCCGGGCCCGGTTCTGGGTCTGGGAACGCTCCGACTCGCAGGTGACCACCATCCCGGTGGGTTTGTGGATCAGGCGGACCGCGGTGGCGTTCTTCTGCATGTGCTGTCCCCCGGGACCGGAGGAGCGGTAGACCTCCATCTCTATGTCATTGGGATCAATGTAGACCTCCACCTCATCCACTTCCGGCAGTACGGCGACGGTGGCGGTGGAGGTGTGGATGCGCCCGGAGGACTCGGTGATGGGCACCCGCTGGACGCGATGGACGCCGCTTTCAAATTTGAGGCGGGAGAAAGCTCCCCGTCCCCGAATTTCGAAGATGACTTCCTTGAAGCCGCCCAGGTCGGTGGGATGGGCGCTGAGCAATTCCGTCTGCCAGCCCTGCCGTTCGGCGTAGCGGGTGTACATCCGATAGAGGTCGGCCGCGAAAAGCCCCGCCTCCTCCCCACCGGCGCCAGCGCGGATTTCCATAATAACATCCCGCTGGTCGCGGGGATCGCGGGGCAGCAGGAGATAGCGCAGTTGCTGTTCCAGGTCGGCCATCCGCTCCTGGAGGCGGACGATCTCCGCCTCGGCCAGTTCCCGCATTTCGGGGTCCCCGTCCTCCAGCAAAGACTCCGCCTCGGCCAGTTCCGCCTGGGCCTGCCGGTACTGGCGATAGACGGTGACGACTTCCTCCAGTTCGGCGTGCTCGCGCGCCAGTTCGGCCAGCCGCGCCGGGTCGGTCACGATTTCCGGATCGGCCATCCGCTGGGTGATCTCTTCGTAGCGATCCTCAATTCCCTCTAATTTTTCCCACATAATGGCTCATCTATTTTTGATTCGCGCGCCCAGAGAACAGGACTCTCTATCGGGGCTGTTTGTATTATAACTGACCGGGCGAATCCCGTCAACCGCAGGTTCTGCAACAGACTTGCCACTCTCCCGATTTGGTGTAAAATGAAAACCGTGGCAGAAAAGATTACTACAGCGCTCTGGAAACGCGCCGACAAAGCAGAACCGCCAGAGGCCCATCTCCCGCCCGCTTCCCTGGACCGACGCGCGGCCATCCGTGAACTTCTGGGGCGGCGGGATTTTCTGTTGCTCTGGTCCGGTCAACTGCTCTCCCAGGTGGGGGATCAGTGTCTGTTCATCGCGGGCGTTACCCTGATCACCCACCTTTCCGCCTCGCCGCTGGCGCTGCTGATCCCGGCGCTCGCCCTGGCCCTACCGCAGGTCCTTTTCGGCCTGGTGGGCGGCGTCGTCGCCGACCGCTGGGACCGGAAGGGGGTGATGATCGCTTCCGACCTCCTGCGGGCCGTTCTGGTCCTGGCCGTTCTCCTGGTGCGGACCTCGGGCGATCTCTGGATTCTCTACCTCGCCGCCGCCGCCCTGGCGATGGTTGGTTCGTTTTTCTACCCGGCCCGCAACGCCACGATCCCCAACATCGTTCCCACCGGACTCCTTCTGGCGGCCAACGGGTTGATCCAGGGCAGTTACATCATCGCCCTCATTGTCGGCCCGATGGTTGCCGGGACCATTGTGGAACTGTGGGGGTGGGTGGCTGCGATCGTCTTTGACAGTTTCACCTTTGTCTTCTCCGCGGTGACGATCCTGGTGATGCGCATTCCCCCGATCCAGAACGGGGGATCGTATTCTCCCGTGGCCCGCCCTGGAGGACGGACTCTCTGGCATAGCGTGCGGGAAGGGCTGGGATTTATCCGCCAGAGCCCTCCCCTGCGCCGCGCGCTTCCCATCACGGGCATCGCCACCCTGGGGATCGGGGCCGTCGTCCTGCTGGCGATCCCCCACCTCAAGGTTCGTCTGGGGGCCGGCGGCCTGGAATACGGTGGTGCGATGAGCATGCTGGGGATTGGCTCCATTCTGGGGGGATTGCTGGCGTCCCGTTTTTCCCATCGGTTTTCCATCCATAGCATTGTCGGTGGGACGCTGATACTGGCTGGCGCAGCCATTGTTGCCTTCGCCTTTGCGCCCATTTACCTGGTCGTCCTGCTGAGCGTGGTGACTCTGGGATTCTGCATCGTCATCGCTCGGGGCGCGCTGGATACCGCCATCCAGACCCTCTCCCCGGATGAGGTCAGAGGACGGGTCCAGTCGGTCGTCGCGCTTATCGTTGCCGGGGGGACGGCACTGGCTCAGGGGCTTTCCGCTTTCCTGGGCCATTTTCTGGGTGTGCAGACCGTCTTCGTCGCCGCGGGAATTATCACCGCCGCAGCAGGCGTCGCCACCCTCTACACCCTGCGGGATATCTCCGTTGCCATCCGCCGCCGAATCCTCTCGTAGGCCCAAACGGCATCTCTAACGTCTTTCTAATTCTCCTCTAACGCGATTCTCATACTTTGGTGGCATACTGTAACGGGTAAGCAGATTGCAGATTGCAGATTGCAGATTGCAAATTGCAGATTGCAAATTGCAGATTGCAGATTGCAGATTGCAGAGTGTGAATTTCATCAGGAGGTGAAGGGATGGGAAAAATCGTAGGGATTGACCTGGGAACAACGAACTCGGTGGTCGCCGTGTTGATGGGCGGTGAGCCGGTGGTTATTCCTACAGCCGAAGGGGGGAATCTCTGTCCTTCGGTCGTCGGGTTCACCAAGACCGGGGAACGGCTGGTGGGGCAGGCTGCCCGGCGGCAGGCCATCGTTAATCCGGAAAATACTATCTTCTCCATCAAGCGGCTGATGGGCCGCCGCTACGATGACGCGGAAGTGGAGAAAGCGCGCCAGGTGTTGCCATACAAAATCGTTGCGGGCTCTCAGGGCGACGCGCGCGTCTACATCCCGCAGACCGGGAAGGAGTATACCCCGCAGGAAATCTCGGCGATGATCCTGCGCAAACTGAAGCAGGACGCCGAGGCGTACCTGGGCGAACCGGTGACGCAGGCGGTCATCACCGTCCCGGCCTATTTCAACGACAGTCAGCGCCAGGCGACCAAGGACGCCGGGAAGATCGCCGGGCTGGAGGTCCTGCGCATCATCAACGAACCGACCGCCGCATCGCTGGCCTACGGGCTGGATAAAAAGGGCGTGGAGACGATTCTGGTGTTTGACCTGGGTGGTGGTACGTTTGACGTGTCCATCCTGGAGGTCGGCGAGGGCGTCATTGAAGTCAAGGCCACCAGCGGCGATACCTTCCTCGGCGGCGACGACTGGGACCAGCGCATCGTCAACTACGTGGCCGAAGAGTTTAAGAAAGAGTACGGGATTGACCTGCGCCAGGACCGGCAGGCACTGCAGCGGCTGAAGGAGGCGGCGGAGAAGGCGAAGATTGAACTCTCCACGATGCTGGAGACGGAGATCAACCTGCCGTTCATCACTGCCGACGCGTCCGGCCCCAAGCATCTGCAAATGCGCCTGACGCGGGCGAAGTTTGAGCAGTTGACCGCCGACCTGGTCCAGCGCTGCCGCGGCCCGTTTGAGCAGGCGCTGCGGGACGCCAAGATGAGCGCCAGGGACCTGGACGCCGTGGTGCTGGTGGGCGGCGCGACCCGTATGCCGATGATTCAGGACCTGGTACGGGAACTGACCGGCGGCAAAGAACCGCACAAAGGCGTCAACCCCGACGAGGTCGTGGCCGTGGGGGCGGCGATCCAGGCCGGGGTCCTGGGCGGCGAGGTGCGCGACGTGGTCCTGCTGGACGTCACCCCGCTGACCCTGGGCGTGGAGACACTGGGCGGGGTGATGACGCCGCTCATCCCGCGCAACACCACCATCCCGGTGCGCAAGAGCGAAATCTTCACCACCGCCGATGACGGTCAGACCGTGGTCACCATCCACGTCCTGCAGGGTGAGCGCCCGATGGCAGCGGATAACATCAGCCTCGGCCGCTTCAACCTGGAGGGCATCCCGCCCGCGCCGCGCGGCATCCCGCAGATTGAGGTCACGTTTGACATTGATGCCAACGGTATCCTCAACGTCTCGGCAAAGGACCGCGCCACCGGTCGGGAGCAGCGCATCACCATCACCGCGACCACCAACCTGAGCAAAGATGAGGTGGATCGGCTGCTCAACGACGCCAAGCGGTACGAAGCGGAGGATAAGCGGCGCCGGGAACTGGCCGAGGCCCGCAACCAGGCCGACAATCTCATCTATCAGACGGAGAAGTTCCTGCGGGAACTGGGCGACCAGGTGCCCGGGTCCGACCGGCAGCGGATTGAGGATACCATCCGCGACCTGCGGGAGGCGATGAAGGGCGAGGACGTCGCCCGCATCCGGCGGCTGAGCGAGCAACTGCAACAGGCCAGCATGGCCCTCGGTCAGCAGTTGTACGCCCGGCAGCAGGCAGCCGGTGGTGCTGGCGGTCCCGGTGGCCCCGGCGGTTTCACTCCCGGCGGCGAGCGGCCCTCGGGCGGCGAGGGAGAGGTCATTGAGGGCGAGTTCCGGGAGACGTAGGTTGGGAATTGGGGATTGGGAATTGGTGATCGGGAATTGGGAAATCGGTGGAAGGAGAAGGTACTGTGAGCACTCGGAAGAAGATTCCCATCCGCGTCGTCCAGCCGGAACTGGAGGAGGCACCGCCCGCGCCGGTGGTTCCGGTGGATGAGGCCCCGCCGCCGGTGGCGGAGGCCCCTCCGCCCGCGCCCCCGCCGCCACCGGTATCGGCGGAGACTCCGGCGGTGGAGGATAAGGCGCTGCGGGAAGAACTGGAACAATGGAAAGACCGCGCGCTGCGGCTGGAGGCGGAGATGGATAACTTCCGCAAACGGCTGCAGCGCCTGGCAGAAGAGCGCATCGCCGCCGACCGAGAGCGGCTGCTGCGGGATTTCCTGGCAGTGGCGGACGACCTGGCTCGCGCCCTCTCCGCCGACGGCGCCGACGCGCAGAGCCTCCGGCAGGGAGTGGAACTCACCAACCGCAGTTTGATGCATCTGCTGAACCGGGAGGGCGTGACTCCGATTGAGGCCGAGGGTCAGCCCTTTGATCCGGCCTGGCACGAGGCGGTGGGGACCGTCCCCGCCAGCCAGGTCAGCGCGGCACCCGATACGGTGGTCCACGTCGTGCAGACAGGCTACCGTATCGGCGACCGTCTCCTGCGCCCGGCGCGGGTCATCGTCGCTATTGGAGAATAGTCCCATGCACCTCCCGCGAAGTTTGGCCTTTTGGGCCCAAATGGCCCGAAATAGGGAAGGTAATTTACTGGGTCGCGAAAGATCAGAATAAAATATTTTTCATCACGGCGGCTTCGCCGTAAATTGTTAAAAAGGCCGAACTTCAGGGGAGGTTTCTTTTTCCTGCGTAACTGTTCAGCCAGCGGTTGAAACCGCCCCTGGAGGGCACTTCGTGCCGGGCGACCGCCTGCGCGGTCGCCGGGGCGGCGTCCACGCCGGTGGACGCCCGGCGGCAAGCCCTTGAGGGGCGATTTCAATCGCTGAAGGACAATAGCCTGAACAGTTACTTTCCTGCTATGAAACGTCGCTGGTTCATCCTGCTCACTGGTCTGGTCCTCAGCCTGTTGTTCCTCTGGATCGCCTTCCGTGATCTGCATCTGGGGGAAGTCTGGGAGGCCCTGAAGGGTGCATCGTATATCTGGCTCATCCCCGGCGTGGCGGTCTACTTCATATCCGTCTGGTTCCGGTCCTGGCGCTGGAAGTTCCTCCTGCGCGGGAGCAAGGTGGTGCCTACCGCGCGCCTCTTCCCCGTCGTCGTCATCGGCTACATGGGCAACAATATCCTCCCCTTCCGCCTGGGAGAGGTGCTCCGGGCCTACCTCCTCTGGCGGAAAGAGAACATCCACGTCGGCACCACGCTGACCACGGCAGTTCTGGAGCGGCTGTTTGACGGGCTGACGCTGGTCTGCTTCGTCCTCTTTGGACTGTTGTTCCTTCCCCTTTCCGATTTTCTGGGACGACTGGTCGTCATCGCCAGCGCGGTCTTCTTCGGCGCCCTGCTGGTATTTCTGTTCCTATCTGCCCGACCGGACCTCCTGCGCCGGATTGCCCACTGGTTACTGGACAGATTGGTCCCCGCCCGCTTTCGTCCCCCTCTCCTGCACTTTCTGGAGGGGGTCATCGCCGGGCTGGAGGGACTGCGCAGTGCGCGGGATGTGTTTGTCCTGTTCGGCGTGACCGTCTGGGTCTGGCTGCTGGAGGCCCTCAAGTACTGGCTGGTCAGTTTCGCCTTTGACCTGCACCTGGGGTACATCGGGGTGATGGTGATGGGCGGAGTGGTCAACCTGCTGACCGCGCTGCCCTCCCTGCCGGGATACATCGGTACGTTTGAAATGGGGATCAAAATCCTGCAGGGGATGGGGGCGCCGGCCGCGGCCGCGGGCAGTTACATCCTGGTCCTCCACGCCATCCTGCTGGTTCCGGTGACGCTCCTGGGGCTGGTGTTTATGGGGATGGAGGGGGTACGCTGGACGGAGGTCGGCGAGGCGGCCCGACTGCGCTCCCGGGGCGATGTCACCGGTTGAGGGGTGGGGCGAATTCCTGCATAAGCCCAGCACACAGAGGGCACGGAGGATGGACGCGGACAGGTACAGATGGGCGCGGAATGCCCCTCATTTGGATTACGGCGTCCACCACCGACTGACCAGGGGGAGCCGGATGAGGAAGGCCCGCGTCATAACAGACCGACGCACCAGCGGCCCCAGAACGCTCCCGGAAATCTCCGCGGTGTTGGTCATCGGCACCATCAGCGGCGTGGATTCGGTCGGGGAGAGGACGTAGGTCACCCGGACCGCCCCATCGGCGGGAACTTCCCCCGCCCACAGAATCGCTCCGTCTCCATAGACGGGCGGGGGGCCGGAGGTGGCAGAGAGGGTATCGGTCAGGACGACCATCTCCACCGGCGGGGTGTCGGTCAGGGTCGCCGCCGCTGTCAGGTTCCCGGTGTTGCTGATGAGCACCGTGCAGGCTACCGTCTGGTCCGGCGAAAAGAGAGACGGCGCGGCCGTTTTGCGCGAGGTGACCAGCACGGGGGCCGGTTCGGTCAGGACGGTGGTGAAGGCCTGCCCCCATTCGTCGTCGGTGTAGGCCCCCCAGTTGCCCGCCCCGTCGCGCGCCCGGGCGCGGAAGAAGTAGGTATGCCCGTGTTCCCCCTGGAAGGGGGCGAAGGTCGCCACCGTATCGGTGAGCCAGTCGGTCCAGGCCCCCTCGTAGCCGTCACGCACCTGGACGTCGTAGGCAGCGACGCCGGTCCAGACGTCCTCCCCCGCCCAGGTGACGGTGAAGGTCGCCGTGGGCACCCGCAGCGGCAGGGGATTCACCCCGGCGCGGGGCGGCAGGCAGTCGGTGGGATTCACTGCCGCCAGGAGGTCCCCCGCGTCGTCCAGGTAGGCCACCGCCACCTGCTCCGGCGACCGTCCCCCCGACGGGAACAGGGTGATCTGCGGATGAGCGGGGTCCAGCGCGGGCATCCGCCGAAAGCCCAGTTGCGCGCAGGTGGCGCGGTCCCATACATAGAGCAGACTCTCCCCCGCGGCGCGGGCCCGGGTGGAGTGGACGCCGACGCGGAACAGTCCCCTTTCCAGGGTCAGGCCCAGCGCCGCCTCCGGCGTGGCCGCAGAGAGGGTACCGATGGCCCCTACCGGGTACCAGTACTCCGTCCAGGCCAGGGTCGTGGTCGCTGTCAGCGTCGCCGACTCCCAGAAGGTGGGGGCTACCCCACCGTGAAGTTCCACATACCCCGACCCATCGTCGGTCCATTCGTGCCAGTCTATCGGGTCCGACCAGCCGAAGGCGAACCCTTTGGCCCCCCGGACGATGTCGGAAGGGAAGACTCTGGCAACCCCTTCCCCGGCGTCGGGGCTATAGACGCCCATAAAATCGGCCGCCGCCTGGGGGTACTCAAAAAAGCCCAGCCACCGGCTCCAGTTCCCCAGGCGGGAGTAATTCACCCCGTTGTACACAGGCCAGGAAAACCGGTAGTCGGGACCAGACGGCTCGGTGGGCCAGCAACCGGGCAAGCGACAATCGCCGGTGGAGTGCACCGACATCTCGCTGGCGTTGAAGATAAACTGCAGGTCGGCCGTGGGGCGATTCTGCGGCCCCGGAGCCAGCATGGCATTGAGCCAGAAACTGTAGGTCAGGGGGGATGTGGTGGGATTTTCCAGACGGGGGACAATAGCCAGATAGCCCCGGTCGGCGGATAACGCCAGGTCAATGGCCGCCCGCAGCCGATCGGTCGCCGTGGTATCGCGCACCGTCACCGTCACACCCGCCGTGGAGGTGACGACGGACCAGTCCCAGGGTTCGCCCCACTCATAGCCGTGCTCCACCACCGGCAAACCCCACTCTATGCCCCCGGCAGCCAGCCACCAGTTGCGCTCTCCGTCCAGCGGCCCCCACCGGGTGGGCTTGATCACCGGATTCTGATACAACTCGTTGTTCCCGGTGGCCTTGTAGACCAGTTGATACACCCGCCCTCCCAGTTCCGGAAGAACGGTCACCCGCAGATAGTCGTTCTCCATCACCAGGACGGTGTAGTCTCGGGGAACAGGGGTGGGGTTGCCGTAGTGGGACCGATCCAGCCAGCGGTAGCGGTAGCGACCATGCCATCCCTCCCGCAGGCAATCGTGGTAGGGGTAAGTGGGGATGGTGATGGTGGCGGTCTGGAAAGAGGTGGTACCGGGAAGAGGAGACCGCACCACCGCCACGGTCGTCTGGGCCACGGCGTCGTTGAGCGCGCGGTCGTAGGCGATCGCCCGCAGGGTGACGGTCTGGCCCCGGAAGGAGGTCAGGTCCAGAACCGCGTAGTACGGGGGTGTGCGGACGGTCGCCTGGATTTGGTTGCCCGCATAGAACTCCACCTTCGCCACTCCCCGGTCGTCCGCCGCGGATGCCCAGACGGTGGTCCGTTCGGCGACCACCATTCCGTTCTGGGGCGCGGTGATCTGGACCGTCGGCGGGGTGGATTCGGCCCGCTGGGCCGGGGGATTGCCATAGGGGGCCGGGAAATCGCGCCGCACCTGGCTCACCCGAAGGCCATGCACCGTGATCCGGCTCACGTCGCCGGTGCCCAGGCCCGCCCCGGCAGCCCAACCCAGGTAGGGGATGGAGGCGGGATCGTACCCCATCACCAAACTGCTCACCGTATCCACGGCTACCGCATCCCTTCCCGCGATAATCAGCCGCATCAGCGGACTGGCCAGGGTGCTTCCGACGGGGCCGTCCATCATCCCCCGCAACCCGTCCACCACCACGAAGTCCAGCGGGCGGGCCAGGTTCAGGTCCACGATGTGCCGGCCCAGGTCGTTCGGGCCGTGGTTCAGCGCCCCTTTCAGCATCTGCGAACCGGGATTATGGTAGATATCGGACGGGGCGATGCCGATCTGGTTCTTCAGCCCCAGAGTGACCCCGGCGGTGAAGTGGTTCTTCAACACCGGGACGCCGATCAGGACGTCGGCCTCCATCACCACCCGGGGAAGCCAGTAGGAGGTCCAGATCAGGCCGTTGGGGACCTGCACCTGCACCACTTTGTTCGGGTCGTACTGGTCCAGCCCGCCGGTGTCGTTCAGGTCCACCAGGAGCGCGCCGGTGGTGTCGTCCTGCATGTCTCCGTTGGCGTCGTAGCCCGCATCGCGGAATGCGGCGATCGTCGCCCCGCGGGCATCTGGAGAGTAGTGGGCGTAGCAGGCAGTGCCTTCGGCGATGATGACCGTCCCGGCACCGGCTTCCTGGGCCAACCGGACCACTGCGCGCACCACACGGGGGTCGGTGACGATACCCGTCTCCGGCGAGGCATTCCACACCATATTGGGTTTGACCACCACGGTGTCGCCTGGCGCGATGATGCCCCGCAGGCCCCCCGCCATGGCGACCGCCTGCCGGACCAGCGCCTCTACTTCGTGATCGGGGACCGGCCAATTAGAGGCCCGGACAATTGCCACTGAAGTCGGATTGGAGGAGATGGCGGAATAAGCAGCCCGCTCCTGGGCCCAGTTCACCCCACCCAGGACCGCCAACAGTACCAGCACTATCCCGAGACGCCATCGGCTATTCATATCTCTCCTCATAATGGGACGCGGATGAACGCGGATAAACGCGGATGGGGGTCATGCACGTTCATCCGTGGTAGATCTGAAAATAAACTGCGGTTCGGCTCGTGGGTGGTCACTCCGATAGGTAGTGATAAACCTGATCGTCCAATTCTATG
>CAKZOY010000039.1 GCA_937138275.1 uncultured Chloroflexota bacterium | reverse complement strand
CAGTTGAGGGCGGACGGATCGTCTGCCCCTACAGCCGCACGGGGAGGGGGAATGGAAATGGGGCTTTTGGGGCGGCGAAGCCGCCGCCCCAAAGACCCCTTCCACCCTTACCTACTTGCTCACTTGCCCTCTTGCTCCCCCGCCCGTAGGGCAAGAGGGAGGGATGAAGGTGTCCTTGAGAATTTGAACATGAACTGTCACCAATTTACAGGGAGGTCCATATGACGGAGCGCTTCGTCCGAGATATCTACCACAAAGGGGTCATCTTTTGCAAACCAGATACTCCCCTTCAGGAGGTGGTGAGCGTGATGGCGGATACCGACATTCACGCCATCATCGTTGCCGAGGGGGAGGGAACTCAGCCGCTGGGGGTGGTCTCCCATACCGACGCCATCGCCCACTACGGGGAGGACCTGACCCGGATTCGCGCCGCCGACGTGATGACGCCGGGCGTCATCACCATCTCTAAAGACGCACCGGTGGCGGAGGCGGCGAAGAAGATGCTGGAGAGCCATATCCATCGTCTGCTGGTGGTGGATGCCGACGGCACCCCCCTGGGTGTCCTCTCCACCACCGACATCATCCGCGATATGCGCGGCTCCAAATGGGTCTGGTATATGGGGTAGTCCGATGCCGGAGGAAATCATCACCATAGAGCGTCACATCCTGGAGCAGGAGCGGGCCTATCCGGAGGCGACCGGTGTCTTCACCAGCCTCCTCTACGACATCGCTCTGGCAGCCAAAATCATCGCCCGCGAGACCTCTCGCGCCGGACTGGTTCACATCCTGGGCCTCTCCGGCGCGACCAACGTCCAGGGCGAAGCGCAAATGAAACTGGACGTCTTCGCCAACCAGACCATCGTCCGGATGAACTCCTATACGGGCCGACTGGCGGTGATGGCCTCGGAGGAGGAGCCGGATATCATCCCCATCCCGGAGGGATACCCCATCGGCCGCTACGTGCTGGTCTTTGACCCGCTGGACGGCTCGTCCAACATTGACGTGAACGCCAGCATCGGCACCATCTTCGGCATCTATCGCCGACTCTCCACCCAGGGGCCGGGGACCGTGGTGGATTGCCTCCAGCCGGGGCGCAATCTGGCCGCAGCAGGGTACATCATCTACGGCTCCAGTACGATGATGGTCTATACGACGGGAAACAGGGTCCACGGATTTACCCTGGACCCGAGTGTGGGGGAATTTCTTCTTTCCCACCCGAACATCCGGGTTCCTTCAGAGCCCAAGTACTACAGCGCCAATCAGGGCAACGAGAAGTACTGGAGCGAGGGCGTGAAGCGGTTCACCCGCTGGTTGCAGGGGATGGACGAACAGGAGCCCCGAAAGCCCCTCTCCGGCCGCTACATCGGCTCCCTGGTGGCTGATTTCCATCGCAATCTGCTGGAGGGCGGGATTTTCTACTACCCCCAGGATTACAAGGACCCGAAGAAACCCAAAGGGAAACTCCGCCTTCTCTATGAGGCCGCTCCCCTGGCGTTCATCGCCCACCATGCGGGCGGGTACGCCTCCGACGGTCGGCGCCCCATCCTGGATATCGTTCCCGAATCGCTGCACCATCGCACGGCGCTCTTCATCGGCAACCGGGACCTGGTAGAGAAAGCAGAAGAGTTTATCGCTCGCTACGACGAGTAAAGGACGACGGATGACCCTCCGTCGTCCCCCCTTATTTCAAAGCAGGAGGAGAGATGACCGACACAGAATGGACCGAAGAAAAGATAGCTCCCCCCACCGAAGAGGTAGTCGCTCCCAGGATTGAGGCACCCCCCCGCGAACTGTTTCCGGGGATACCCACCGACATTCTGGAGATGGGGGTGCTGGAGACCTGGACTCTCGCCGAGTTGCGGGAACTGGCCCGCAAGATGGACATCTCCGGCTACAGTCGCCTGAAGAAGGAGGACCTGATCTTGCGCATTCTCCAGGCCAAGGCGGAACGGGAGGGGTTGACCTTTCGGGGCGGCGTCCTGGAAATCGTGGAGATGGGGGACGAAACGGTGGGCTTCCTGCGCGGCCCGAACTATCTGCCGGGTCCGGACGACGTCTACGTCTCTCAATCCCAGATTCGGCGCTTCGGCCTGCGCACCGGCGACCTGGTCATCGGGCAGGTCCGTCCTCCCAAGGAGACCGAACGATACTACAGCCTCCTGAGGGTGGAAACGGTCAACGGGATGAACCCGGAACAGGCCCGGCTGCGTCCCCGCTTTGAGAGACTGACCCCCGTCTTCCCGGATAAGCGGCTGGTCATTGAAACGGACCGTCATAACCTGACCACCCGGCTGCTCAGCCTGATCGCGCCCATCGGGAAGGGACAGCGCGGTCTCATCGTTTCACCGCCCAAGGCCGGCAAAACCACCGTCCTCAAGCATATCGCCAACGGGATCACCGCCAACCATCCGGAAGTTCATCTGATGGTGGTCCTCATCGGGGAGCGGCCGGAGGAAGTGACCGATATGGACCGCTCTGTGGAGGCGGAGGTCATCAGTTCCACCTTTGACGAGCCGGTCCAGACGCAGACGAAGGTAGCGGAGATGGCCCTGGAGCGAGCCAAACGGTTGGTGGAATCCGGGCGGGACGTGGTCATCCTGCTGGATAGCATCACCCGGCTGGCGCGGGCCTACAACCTGGTCGTTGCGCCCAGCGGGCGCACCCTCTCCGGCGGTCTGGACCCCGCCGCCCTCTATCCGCCCAAGAGTTTCTTTGGCGCGGCCCGCAATCTGGAGGAGGGGGGCAGTTTGACCATCATCGCCACATGCCTGGTGGACACCGGCAGCCGGATGGACGACGTCATCTACGAGGAGTTCAAGGGCACCGGCAATATGGAACTCCACCTCAGCCGTCGGCTGCAGGAACGGCGCATCTTCCCGGCCTTTGACATTGAGCGCTCCGGAACCCGTCGGGAGGAACTGCTCCTGGACCAGAACACGCTGCAGAAGGTCTGGCTGATGCGCAAGATGGTCTCCCAGATGATGGCCCCGCCGCCCGCTGGCGCCGGATACGAACTGACGACGGTCACCGAGTCGGTGCTGCAACACCTGGCCCGCACCCGGAGCAACAAGGAGTTCCTGGACACGCTGAAAGAGGCGATGTGAGGCGCTGGGAGACGCGGCACACATCGCCGGGCGCGGGTGCCCTCCGTGTCCCGCTGCGTCTTATTTCTCCGGAATTTGCAGGGTGTTCAGCCACTCCCGCACCGCGCTGACTCCTTCTTCCGGCTTTTCCAGCATCACCATGTGACCGGCCCCCTCTATCAGGACGAACCGCGCGCCGGAGATGTGTTCGGTCAGCCATTGGCCGAAACGGGGCGGTGTCATCCGATCCTCGGACCCGGTGATGACCAGCGTCGGGGCGGCGATTTCTCCTATCCGTTCCCGGATATCAAACCCGTCGCAGGCGGCAAAGTCCCCCCAAACGACTCTGGGGGAGACGCGCGCCATCATCTGGCGCCCCCGCGCCACCAGCGCCGGATCGGCTCCCGGTCCCCACGCCCACTCGGCCATCAGGGCCAGCACCCCCGGGAAATCCTGCAGGATTCCTTCTAACAGGACGGGCGCCACCCGCAGTTTCGCGCCAGTCCCCACCAGCACCAGCCCGGCAACCCGGTCGGGGGCGGTCAGGGCCGTCATCTGCGCAATGGCGCCGCCCATAGAATGGCCGACCAGCACCCCGCGCGCCACTCCCACCCCGTCCATAAACCCCAGGATGTCCGCGGCGTAGTCCTCTATGCGCGTCCGGCCCTCGCCGCCGGAGCGCCCGTGCCCGGGCAGGTCCACGGCGTAGACGACCGCGCCGGGCAGACGGCGCATCCCCGCGGGCCAGTGCAGATGACTCCCGCCAGCCCCGTGAATGAGCACCACCGCCGGCCCTCGCCGCCCGGCGACAGTATAGAACATCGGAATTCCCCCAACGGTGACAAACGGCATCGGTGACCTCCTGTAGAGCAGCGGTTTCCAAGCGCGGAGTGGAGATTCCTGGGGGTCGCGAAATGGGCCGCCTTCGGCCGCTCGCTCCGAAACCCCCAATCCCCAATACCCAATCCCCAAATAGTACCTTTTTCCTATCAGACTTCCCAAAATCTCAAACCGGATTCCAACCCTCGGCGGCTATAATGGATTGTAGAAGATTCCGAACGTGCACACTCTGATCCGCCAGCAACGGGGCAGACATCGGGTTCTGGGCGGTATTCTACAGGAGAAGGGATAAAATGAGAAATCTGACCCGTGTTCTGGCGATTGCAGGACTCCTTCTAACGCTGTTGGGAGCGCCCATCGCGCGTTCTATATTGCCCGTTCCCGCGGCACACGCCAATCCCGGCGTTCTATACGTCCGGCCAGACGGCGTGACCTCCGGCAGTTGCTCCTCCTGGGCCGACGCCTGCGACCTGCAGCACGCCCTTTCCACCGCTCGGTCGGGCAACGAAATCTGGGTGGCCCGCGGCGTGTATTACCCCGGCGCGGCCGGTCAGCGCACTGCTACGTTCACCCTGAAACGCGGCGTGGCGCTCTACGGCGGCTTTGCCGGAACGGAGACCTCCCGCAACCAGCGGGATTGGCGGACCAACCCCACCGTCCTCAGCGGCGACATTGACCGCAACGACATCACCGACCCCAACGGCGTGGTGACCCGGACGGCGAACATCCGGGGCTCCAATGCTTACCGCGTAGTGACCGGCAGCGGGACGGATTCAACGGCCGTCCTGGATGGCTTCATCATCACCGCCGGGCAGGCGATCGGGAGATCCGGCGGTGGAATGTACAATTCCAACGGAAGCCCCACCTTGAGAAACATCATCTTCGCTGGCAACCGGGCCAGCCAGAACGGCGGCGGAATCTACAATACCAGCAGCAGCCCGACGTTGACCAACGTTGTTTTCTTCAATAATTCCGCCGGAGCGGATGGGGGCGGCATTTACAATGCTAACAACAGCGGACCGAGACTCGTCAACGTTACCTTCTACGGAAACTCCGCCAAACGCGGCGGCGGGATGTTCAACTCCAAGAGCAACCCGACGCTCACCAATTGTATCTTCTGGGGTAACAGTTCGGAGATATTCGGCACCGGTGGCAGTAATCCCTCCATCTCCTACAGCATTATCCGTGGGGGCGGGTCCGGCACCGGCAACATCAATGCCGACCCCCGATTCGTCAACGCCTCCGCGGGCGACCTGCGCCTGGGGCCGGGCTCGCCTGCCATTGATGCCGGAAATTCCGCGGTCTGCCCGACCCACGACCTGGACGGCATCGCCCGACCGGTCGGTTTCGGTTGCGACATCGGTGCGTACGAGATGAACACCTTCACTGTCACCGTGAGCAAATCGGCTGATAACCCCATCGTCTCCCCCGGTCAAACGCTCACCTTCACGATCACCGTCCTCAACAACGGCCCCGGCCTCACAGGGGGCATCCTGTCTGATACGCTGCCTTCCGAGTTGTTCTTTATCGGCCCTGTTACCCTGAAACCATCCGGCGCCGGTATGGTCGGCAATGCCCCGCCCGTTCTGGCCCACAGCCTGGTCATTTCCGCCAACCATCAGATCACCCTCACCTTCCCGGTCTCGGTGGCGCTACTGGAGGATGAGCGGATTGTTGTCAATACGGCGATATTCACCGCACCACTCCTCTCTGCGCCAGCCAGCGGCAATGGCCTGGTCTACATCAACATAAAGAATGAGCCGCCCTATTTCACCAGCACACCGGTCACCAAAACCTCCCAGGGCCAACCATATACTTACGACGTCACTGCCGAAGACCCGAACCTGCCTCTCGGGGATCAACTGACGATCACCGCCCCGGTCCTGCCCGAATGGCTGGACCTGACCGACCACGGCAACGGCACGGCGACGCTCTCCGGCGTGCCCGGCAACACCGATGTGGGCGAGCATTCCGTGGTGCTGGAGGTCGCCGACGGCGCGGGCCGGACCGCCACCCAGGAGTTCACCATCACCGTGGTGAACGTCAACGACCCGCCTGAGTTCGTCAGCGATCCGCTCACCGAAGCGACCCAGGGCCAGCCCTATTTTGATGAAATTGCCGTTGACGATCCCGACCTGATTCACGAAGACGTCCTGACCATAACGGCGCTAACGCTTCCAAACTGGCTGACGCTGAACCGGGCTTCGGGATGGCTCACCGCCACCCTCTCCGGTACGCCCGGCAGCGGGGACGTGGGGGAGAACTTCGTGGTGCTCCAGGTCGCTGATGCGGAGGGCCTGACGGCTATCCAGCAGTTCACCATCACCGTGGCGAACGTCAACGACCCGCCTCTCTTCACCAGCGAACCGGCCACCAGGGCGACGCAGGGCCAGCCCTACACCTACAGCGTGGTCGCCACCGACCCTGACCTATCCCACGGCGATGCGCTGACGGTCACTGCGCCGACCCTACCCACCTGGCTGACGCTGACCGACCGCGGCAACGGCAC
>CAKZOY010000038.1 GCA_937138275.1 uncultured Chloroflexota bacterium | reverse complement strand
ACACCGAGGACCACCAGCGGAACCGTCCACCACCACTTCCTCATAGAATCTGCAATCCGCAATCTGCAATCTGCAATCTGCAACTACGGCAAAATTGGCACTACTCTCTCCACCGTCTCCATATCCGGCCCCCAGACGATGGTGACGACGCGGCCGGTCTGGAAGAGATAGGCCGCTCCCGCCGGGCTGCTCCAGAATTGCCCCTTCAGTCCCAGCGGGGGCTCGGTGGCAATGAGGGGCGGGGTGTGGAAACGGGGGATGAGCAGCGCGTAGGCGCGGGCGAATTCCACCGCCTCATCCCATCTGTCCCATGCCAGCCGCCAGACGATGACCTCCTGCCCGCGGGGGTCTTTCCAGAGCGTAAACGTGTCGCCAGCCCAGCCGTCGGCGGCGCGACGGGCGGCCTCGTCGTCGTCCAGATAAGCGGCCAGATGCAATCCCGTCAGGAATTCCCCGATGGTGTCCCGATGGGCCAGAGTCCAGTCCTTGCCCAGCACGGGGACGAGGTTGGGGATGGCAGGTTCCAGCGGCGGGCGGCGGCTCAGATATCGCTCCGGATGGAGCACCTCCTGGGTTGTGCAGGGCGGGGAAGCGTATGCCCGGTTGACCCTCTCCCACCCCCCGCCAGCGTAGAGCGTGGCAACGAAGCGGGCCCCGTCCCGATACGGGAATCGTCGCAGGACCTCAAAGGCGGAAATTCCGGTCAGCGGAGCGTACCGCGGCTCTTCGGCGTTCATCGCCAGATCGGCCAGGCGGTCCACTTCCTGCGGGTTGGAGTCCACTCCGGCGTAGCGCGCGGTGGTGAGGACGGCATCTCCCTCCAGCAGGGCCCGCAGGGCCAACGCCGAATCGGTGGTGAGACGGCAGGCCTCGGTGAGCGGGACGCGTGGGGGTTCTATGCTCTCCCCTAAGTTGAAAGCATTGTCCTGAAGGGCGTGAGCCAGGGTGTGGACCAGCGCCAGTTCGTCGTCGGGGGTAGCGGGTCCCCGGCCGGCGACCAGTAACACCTGCTTGCCAGCCGGAACGTACAGGCTGAAGATGCGGCCTGCCTGGGCGGTCACATCGGGAAGCGGGAGCGGGTCCAGCCGGGGGACCAGTCCCAGAACCCCGTACAGACTCAGCGCTTCCTGTGGGCGGATTTCGTTGTACCGTTGCAGGAGGAAGAGCGCGATCTCCCGCTCCGAGGGGAAGGTGACCGGAAATTGTTCCACCGGCGGGAGTTCCCGCACCCGGGCGAGGATACGGGCCACCTCGTGGACCGCACGGGCACTCTGAATCTGGGAAAGGGGTACCGCCCGCGTGGGCGAAGGGACGGGCGTCGGGGAGACCTCCGGCGTCACCTCCGGAGAGAATACCCCCGGCGTGGGGGACATCTCCGGAGACGCCAGCCCGGGCGATGGCAGGGGGGACATTGCGGCCATCTGCTGCAGTGTCAGGCGCACGCTGTACGCCAGCAGGCCGAAGACGACCACCACGGCGACGGCCATCACCGTCAGGATCAGCCGCTGTCGGGGGGTAAATCCCCTCACCGGAGCGCCTCCTCCTGGGCGGCGATAAGCGCTTCAATCCCTCTACGGGCCAGGTCCAGCATCTCCATAAGTGTCGTGTGCGAAAATGGGGACTTCTCCGCCGTCCCCTGCACCTCCACAAACCGCCCATCCCCGGTCATCACCACGTTCAGGTCCACCTCGGCCTGGGTGTCCTCCTCGTAGCAGAGGTCCAGCAGAACCTCTCCCTGCACCACGCCAACGCTGACGGCGGCGATGGGGGTACGGATGATGTCCGGGGGCACGACCTCCCGTTCGGCCAACCGCCGGAGAGCCAGCGCCAGCGCGACGTATCCGCCGGTGACCGCGGCGGTGCGGGTGCCGCCGTCGGCCTGGAGGACGTCGCAATCCAGAATGAGCGTCCGTTCCCCCAGACGGCTCAGGTCCAGCCCGGCGCGCAGGGAGCGCCCGATGAAACGGCGAATCTCCTGCGTGCGCCCGCCGGTGATGCCGTTTTCGCGGGGCGTGCGGGTATGGGTGGAGCGGGGCAGCAGGGCATATTCGGCCGTCAGCCAGCCCTGCCCGGTACCGGCAAGCCAGCGCGGCGCCCCCTCCTGCAGGGAGACATTGCAGAGCACGCGGGTGCGCCCCCACTCCACCAGGACCGACCCTTCCGGGTAGTCCACGTAGTCCAGGATGAAGCGAAGGGGGCGCAATTCATCGGGCCCTCGCCCGTCAGGACGGGAGAAACGGTTCATAGGCATCCGATTACAGGTTGCAGGTGTCGCAGGTCACAAAGCCGCAGGTCGCAGGTTTAGCCACCTGACACTTTCTTGGAACGCGGATTTATTGGCTGTCCAGAATCAACGAAAGGCCTTCCTTCTCGCTCTTCCCTTATTGCGAATTAGCCACCTGACACTTTCGGCTCACATCCAGACCTTGTGCAGGCAGAGTCTGGCCTTTAGCGCCCCCTCATCCCCCTGGCCCCCTTCTCCCCCGCCGCGGCGGGGGAGAAGGGGGAAAAGAGGG
>CAKZOY010000037.1 GCA_937138275.1 uncultured Chloroflexota bacterium | reverse complement strand
GCCCCTGGAGGGCACTTCGTGCCGGGCGACCGCCTGCACGGTCGCCGGGGCGGCGTCCCCGCCGGTGGACGCCCGGCTGCAAGCCCTTGAGGGGCGATTTCAATCGCTGAAGGACAATAGCCTGAACAGTTACAACTTTAGAACGTTTCACGACAGGAGAGGTCGGTAATCACAGCAATACGTTCGGCCGTGCGGCGGGTGATCTGCTCAACAGGTGTCGGTTCGGCAAACACTGTTTCAAACATTCTCTGTAACTGCCGGGAAACTCTGGCGTAGTCCGGAATGGAGGGCCGAGCACGACCGGACGCGATCTTCTCCGAAACCCAGGCCAGCAGCGGCTCCGTATCCGCGGCGACCATCTGGTTAAACGAGGGACTGGGTAAAATCTGAAGCATCTCCCGATAATAGCCACTCACCCGCCGCGGGTCGGTGGCGAAGCGAAACACTTCCATCACTTCCTGCGGCTGCTTGCTCTGGCGCAGAAACACATAGGAGGTCCCGCCGATGGTGGTAGCCGCCTCACCACCGGGAGCAGAGGGCGGGAGTACAAACCCTACCCTTTCGTCAAACACCCCGTCCATCCAGCCGCTGGCCCGTCGGATCAGGTCGCCCTCGTAACTTCCGCCCAGGGCCATCGCCACTTTGCCCGTCGCGAACAGGAGCGGGGCAGTGTCTTCCCGATACTGGGTCACCTGGGGAGAGGCGACCTGATAGGTCACCACCAGGTCGCGCAGAAACTGCAGGGCCCTGCGGGTTGCCGGGCTATCCAGGACGATCTCCCCACCCTCAAATATGTCTCCCCCCGCCGACCAGATGAAGGACAGCAAAGTGTAAACGGTCGCCTCTCCACCTGCCGTACCGCCGGGAAAGGCCAGCGGATGGACATACCCGTAGCGCTTCTGGACCGGAGGCTGAAGGAGGTGGCGAGCGACCTCTATCAGGCCATCCCAATCCCTGGGAGGGGTCAGACCCTCGTCGTCAAACCAGTCCTTCCGGTACCAGAGCACCGAGAGGTCCGCTTTGACCGGCAGGCCGAACAGGTGGCCGCGGTAGGAATTGGCCGCGACGAAGGCCGGGTACAGGTCTTTGCCAAAACCGAGATGGTTATTCGGGGCGCTCAAATCCTCCAGGGGATAGAGGAAGCCGGACTTCGCCAGGCCGGCGACCCACACACAGTCCACCATCGCCACATCGGGCGCGGCGCCGCGGCCGACGGCCGCGCTGAGCAGTTCGTAGAAATGGGTGTGGCTCACAACTTCCACGCGGAAAGAGATGGCCCGCTGGGGATGAGCAGCGTTCCATTCCTGCTCCACGCGCTGGAGGAAATCCCCCCAGTGGGAGTCGGAACACATCATCTGAATGGGGACATTCTGAGGTGCCGGGGAGACGTAGCGGTTGACGAACGTACCTGCCCCGGATCGGCGGACGAGCACGCCTTCGTATTCCAGTTCTTTGAGCGCCTGGCGCACCGGAGCGCGACTGATCCCGTATAGCCGACACAGTTCGCTCTCGCTGGGAATCTGGTCACCGGGGCGCCAGAGACCGCTGGCGATCTGATCCAGGATCAGCGTCTTTAACTGATGATAGATGGGTACGGGAGAGCCGCGGTCTATCTTGCTCATAAGCCATCAGGCCATTATGCTGTTATAATATTACAACAGATTCCTGATTTTGTCAAGTCCCTTGTCTGGGGTGTGGGGGGATGTATTTCAGCCTTATGGCAGATTGCGGGGTAATACATTGACAATGGCAAATTTTAAGTTATAAAACAAAAATTGGCGGCTGTGCCCTTTGAAAAGGCTGCTGGCAGGGCAAAAGCCAACGGGCTATCGCCTTGGCGGCGCAAAATGGGCGGTTTTCAGCCCCCTCACCCCCCTTACCCCCCTCTCCCCCTTGCCCTGAC
>CAKZOY010000036.1 GCA_937138275.1 uncultured Chloroflexota bacterium | reverse complement strand
GCGATACGCGATTTGCGATACGCGATACGCGATTTGCGATACGCGATATCAGAGAAGCCCGTGGCGCACCGCGTACACCGCCGCCTGGACGCGGTTGCGCAGTCTCAGTTTCTCCAGAATGTTGCGGACGTGATTGCGCACCGTGTTGACCGCAATCCCCAACTCCGCCGCGATTTCTTCGTTAGAAAGCCCTTCGGCCAGCAGCCGCAGCACCTGGATTTCCCGCTCCGAGAGAGGCAGCGGGGGCACCGATGGGGAGGAGACCGGAGGGGTGCGGGCCACCTGACGGAGCAGTTTCCCGGTCATTGTTCGCGAAAGCGGCACCTCGCCCTGGGCCAACCCCCGCAGTTCCTGAAAGAGCGATTCCGGCCGCATGCTCTTGACCAGATACCCGTCGGCGCCGCTGCGGATAGCGGCCAGAAAATCCTGATCGTCCTCCGACACAGTGAGAATAACCACCCGCACGAAGGGCAACTCCCGCTTGATCTGCCGGGTCGCCTCCAGACCATCACAGACGGGCATCCGCAGGTCCATCAGGACCACGTCCGGGCGAAGGGTCCGGGCCTTCTCCACCCCCTCGCTTCCGTCAGAAGCCTCCCCCACGACCTGAAAATCGGGCTGCGCGTCCAGCAAACGGGCCAATCCCTTACGGAAAAGAATGTGGTCATCTACCAGCAGGATGCGCAGAGGGTTCATTCTTCTTTCAAGCGATACGCAATAACCGGCTCGTACCTTCCCCGCACCTGGAGAATCCCCAGGGGCTCAAAATTCCATCCTCTCCCCGCTGAAGCGACAACCGCCTCGGTGACGTAAATCTCACCCGCAGGCGCGTATGTGCTGAGACGGGCTGCCACATTGACAGCATCCCCGATGGCATCGTACTCCTGATGGTGAGGGGACCCCAATAACCCCACCACCGCAGCGCCTGCGTGGATTCCCACTCCCATTGGCAGGCGCAGGAGGTCGGGGCGCTCTCGCCACAGGCGCTTCAGACGGCGCTGCCCCTCCCGAGCGGCTCGCAGGGCATGGTCCACCGGGCGGTCCATATGGAAGGGCGCGTTAAAAATCGCCGCAATCATATCTCCCACATATTTGGTGACGATCCCTCCGGACTCCGTCACCGCGTCCGTAAATAGAGAAAGATGAAGGTTCACAGCCTCCCGTACCATCCGCGGATCCTGTCCCTCCGTCAGACGGACAAATCCCCGCACATCCGCGAAAAGAGCCACAACAAAGCGGACATCGGCATTCAGCAGATTTCCCCCGTCCGGTGTCTCCATCAGTTGGGCGATCAGCCGGGAGGAAGCCCGTCCCCGGAGAAGGCGCGCAAGATGCTCCCGCCGTCTCCGTTCCTCGTAGAATCGCCAAAGGACCGTCGTGGCCGAGGCAGCGGACACTCCAACCAAAGGGATCAACGGCTCCACCACCCAGCCGCTGGACGCCGCGATGAGTGAGACTCCCAGGACTCCCCCGGCTACGGCAAATAGGGCGAGAAAGAATAGAACCAACGGCCGTATGCGCACGGTAACCAGTGCCGAAAGAGTCACCGCCACAAAGGTCAACAGGGGAAGGAAGTGCCGCGGCGCCGGGACCAGGGTCTGACCGGTCAGCAGAGCGGTGGCGATCTCGGCCTGGAGTTCCACCCCGGGCATTTCTCCCACCGGGGTACGGTAGACCTCCGCTTCCTCCCCGGCAGTGATGCCAATAAAGAGAACCCGGCCGGACAGGGCTTCCGGCAACAGGTCTCCTTCCAGCAACATCCACAGGGGGTAGCGGGGAATTGTCCCGATACGTTTCGGATAGCGGAACTGAATGCAGCCGGTGGCGTCCGGGGCGATGGTGGACCCGGCCCATGGGAACGCGGAACTCATTGGTGGGGAAACAGCGGTACGGAGGTAGAGGGCCGCGGCCCGCCAGGCTATGGCGGGTACGGTCTCCCCCTTTGCCCGAACCCAGAGGGGCACCCGGCGCACAACCCCATCAGCGTCCGGAAACAGGTTGACATGTCCAACAAACCGGGCGCCGGAAGCGGTACCAAAGAGGTATGGAAAGAGCAGGCTCCCATCCGCGGGAGAAGGGGTGCCCGCCCCCAGCACTGGAAAGACAAAGAACCCATCCAGCGAGGACTCCGGGATTGCTGTCTCCGCAGCGGGCGGGAGAAGGAAGTCAAAAGCCACAACCTGCGCGTCCGCTTCGCGCAGGCGCTGAAACAGCGCGGCATACTGTTCAACCGACCACTTCTCCGGCCGCCCGTACCGCCGAAAGGATTCTTCATCTACCGCGATGATGGCTACCGGAGCGCCCGTCTCGCTGGGAGCATACAGGGGGTCCCGAACCCGCCATCTCAAAGGAGAGAAGGTCTCGTGACAGGCAGCCAGGGCCAGCAGAAGGCCTGCTGCGATCCCGATCAGGATGCCGTAGAGCGCTCGGCGCATGATATTTCGGCCAAATCATTAACGGGCGGGCACCGGTATCAGCGGCACAGGCACGAAAGTGAGCACCCAGATGATGACCAGCAGAATGCCCAGCAGCGTCCGTCCGGGCCCCACCCGGGAGATATCGTTCAGCGGTGGGGGGTGACGAGGGCCGAAAAAGAGGCCCAACCCGGCCCAGATAATCCAGGTGGGCCAGGCCGGGTTGCCTGTAGCCCAGAGATAAAGGCCCAGAACTCCCAGCAGGCCGATGGCGACGTAAGCCAGTTGCCATGCCCGCCGACCCAAAAGCGCATAGGCCACGTGCCCCCCGTCCAGTTGACCAATGGGGAGCAGATTCAGAGCCGTCACCAGCAAACCGGTCCACGCGGCAAACACAATGGGACCGCCAGGACTGGCGGGCAGGGAAAGCCACACATCCTCCCCGGTCATCCGGTCCGGAAGGATGCGCCCGAACACGATGTATTTCGCCAGCATATACAACAGGGAGTTCCCCTCCTGGTAGACCCCGCCTGCCAGTTGTTCCGGGGGAAGGAAATCAGATGGCCGCCCCACGCGAGTGAACAGCAGTCCCAGGAAGAGCAGCGGGACAGCGACGATCAGCCCACCCAACGGTCCGGCGATGCCGATATCAAAGAGCGCTTTGCGATCGCGCATCGGGGCCCGCTGAAAGATCACGGCCCCCATTGTGCCCAGAATACTGAGCGGCATCGGGACAAAGTACGGCAAACTGACCGGCGACCCGTACCGGCGGGCGACGAAGTAATGCGCCATCTCGTGGGCCAGAAGAATGGTCAGCAGGGCCGCGGCAAAAGGGAAGCCGGAGAGAAGAACGCTCAGAATATTTCCCCCCGCCTGGGGAACGGCCCCGGCCAGCATCACACTCAGAAGGGTGACAAGAAACAACAGGACGTTGATCCAGGGGCGGGAGGGACGGGAGCGGGCCACCCCTCGCACCGCCACGACCCTATCCATTCCCTTCTCCCTGGAAAGAAGCGGCGTATAGCCCAGCACGGTGAATCTCTCCAGAAGGCGATCAAAAGCCGTATCGGGATCGCCGTAGAGGTGACCATAAAAGACAAACGCAGGTTCTGCTCCCTCCTGAACCTCCACTCGTTCCACAGCCATCAAATCGCCCAGTTGGCGGCGTAACGAATCCAGAATGGGGAAAGACATCAAAGGAAGTTCGTCCATCGGGCGTTTTCTCCAGAGAGATGTTGCCTGAAGTATTGTACCACAAAAAGTGCAGCCACAAAAGCGGGATCGCGGGATATTGCAGTTTTCGCTTGACTTCCCCCCTGCATTATGGTATTATATAGTCAGTCCACCAGTTACGGGCCACCGAAAGGAGGTCAGATGACGAAGGTCCGTCCTTATATCCCCGCATTGCTGGCTGGGGTTTTCATCCTCTTCCTGCTGACCGGTTGCTACATGCCTGCTGCTCCTGATGTCACTCCCACCCCATCCCAGCAAGAACTGGAAGAGGCTGGAATGGCTACCCTCGCTGCTCAGGCTGCTCAGAACACCGCCGAAGCAACGGAGTTTGCACCGGTTTTTACGGAGACCCCCACCCCTGGGCCTTCAGAAGAGGTGCCACCATCCCCCACACCGGAATTTATCGTCCCTACCGTCCCACCAGCAGAGACTCCCACTGTTCCGCCGGAAACCCCAGCCCCGACAGAGGCTGCCCCTCCCCAACCGGCCGAGAGACAGCCCGCGGAGGGAACAGCAGCCACCGCCGCAGGTCCTGAGATTACCTACACCGTCCAGCCAGGAGATCGGCTCTTCCGCATCGCGCAGCGTTTCGGAGTGGATTACCGGACACTGGCAGCCTACAATAACATCGTGAACCCCAACCTCATCTACCCCGGTCAGGTGTTACGGATCCCCGGTACGGGGCAACCGCCCACCCAGAACGAGATTCGGTACACCGTTCAGCCGGGGGATAACCTGTTTCGCATCGCGCTCCGATATAATATGAATTACCTGTACCTGGCTTCGTACAACAGAATTGCCAACCCGCACCAGATCCGTGTCGGACAGGTGATCCGGATCCCGGTCATTCCCTGACCGATCCGACATCCTATCGGCTACACAGGGCACAAATTCCCACGAATTCCAGTGATCTCCTCTCTGCCTGGTGAAGATAACGGCTGAAGTCGGGATAAATTCCCGTCTTTTATGAACAAAAACGCCTTCCACACGAAAGGAGGTGACCAGGGAAAAACTAAATGCGATCCACACGATTTTCCCACGTCCAGGCCCTATTCTGCAATCCCCAGCAAGGAGGTTAAGCAATGGAGGAGATCAAGCGACCGTGGTTGAAGAAGTATGACCCCGGTGTGCCGCATCACGTAGATTACCCCGAATTCCCCCTGTATCACTTTGTGGAAGATGCCGCCCGCCGGTATCCAGACCACACCGCACTCATCTTTAAGGGAGGTAAACTCACCTACCGGCAACTGAACGAATTGAGCGACCGGGTGGCCGCGGCCCTGGCGAAGATGGGGGTGAAGAAAGGGGATCGGGTAGCCATCCTGATGGCCAACTGCCCCCAGTTTGTCATCGCCTACTTCGGCATCCTGAAGGCCGGTGGCACCGTGGTGGCCTGCAACCCCCTGTATGCGCCGCCTGAACTGGAACACCAGTTGAACGACTGTGGGGCCGAAGTCATCTTCGTGATGAGCCGCTTCTATCCGGTGGTCAAACAGATTCAGCCGAACACCCGAGTTCGGCATGTCGTTGTCACGAACATCAAAGAGTACTTCCCGCCGGTGCTCAAACTGCTCTTCACCCTGGCGATGGAGAAGAAGTCGGGTGACCGGGTGACCCTGGCAGCGGGGGACCGCTGGTTCCAGGATGTGCTGGCCAGCCATTCCCCGGCGGATCGGCCCAAAGTGGATATTCGCCCCAAAGAGGACGTGGCGATTTTCCAGTACACCGGCGGCACTACGGGCGTTCCCAAAGGAGCGATGTCCACCCACTTCAACCTGGTGGCGAACTCGCTCCAGATTAAGTCCTGGCTGCCGGGAGTGAAAGATACCGAGTTGACCGTCCTCACCGCCCTGCCGCTCTTCCACGTCTACGGGATGGTGGCGGCGATGTGCTTCAGCATCGCTTCCGTATCCACCCAGATCATCGTTCCCAACCCACGGGACATTGACGATGTTCTGGAAACCATCAACAAATACAAACCCAGCATCTTCCCCGGCGTACCGACGATGTACAATGCGATCAACAACCATCCGAAGGTGCTGGAGGGGAAGGTGGACATTCGCTCCATCAAGGCCTGCATCAGCGGCTCTGCCCCGCTCCTGCGGGAGACGCAGACCCGCTTTGAGCAGTTGACCGGCGGGAACCTGCGGGAGGGGTACGGCCTGAGCGAAGCGCCCACCGCCTCGCACTGCAACCCGATGCTGGGCGAGAACCGGGAGGGAAGCATTGGGTTGCCGCTACCGGATGTGGATGCCGCCATCGTGGACCTGGACACGGGCACCCGCTTCCTGGGTCCGGGGGAGGAGGGCGAACTGATCCTGCGCGGCCCCCAGGTCTTCAAGGGCTACTGGCAGATGCCTACGGAGACCGCCAACGTCCTCCGTCAACTCCCCGACGGCAACGTCTGGCTCTTCACTGGCGACATTGCCAAGATGGACGAGGACGGCTACTTCTACATTGTAGACCGCAAGAAGGACATGATCATCTGCGGCGGCTACAACGTCTACCCGCGCGAGGTGGAGGAAGTCCTCAAACAGCATCCCAAGATTCTGGAGGTTGCTGTGGCGGGCATCCCCGACCCCTACCGCGGCGAGACGGTGAAGGCCTGGGTCGTCCTCAAGCCGGGGGAGACGGCGACCGAGGAAGAGATTATTGAGTGGTCCAAAGAGCGGCTGGCTAAATACAAGTATCCGCGCTATGTGGAGTTCCGCCCCGAACTGCCCAAGACCTTTGTGGGCAAGACGCTGCGGCGGATGCTGGTGGCGGAGGAGCGGGCGAAGGCTCAGCAAGCGCCGCCGCCGCCTCCGGAGGAGTAGGCGCTGCCTGTCCTCGCCTTCCGGTGGCGGAGAGGTACCCTTCGCCATCGGTGCGGATAAGGGATCCCTTTGCGGCGGGCGGCTTTGCCGCCCGCCGCAAAACCCCCGCCCCCCATAACGGGGAAATATGGGAATTCTGCGCGATCTGGCCCTGATCCTGCTGGCCCTGGAGGCCGCCGTCGGCAGTCTGGTTGCGGTGGCTTTGCTGGTCGCCGTCCATTATGGCCTGTACCGTTCCCGCTGGTGGCGGGTCCTTCCCCGCTGGCTGCTGGTCGTACGCCAGTATCTCTTGCTGGGACAGCGGGGAGTAGAGCGGATTTCCCGGCGCGCGGCGGCGCCGATCCTCGCCGTTGCCTCGGCCCGGGCTGCGCTGACCAGCATGTTGCGCCCCAGGAGGTGACCGTGAATTTGCGAACCCGCGTCCTGCTCTTCGGAGGTATCATCGGCGCCCTGCTGGGCGTGAGTGTGGCGTATCTTTACCTGCGTTCCGCTCCGATTGAGGTGGACGAATCCGGGCAGGAACGCCTGCCGGCGATCTCGCCCGGCGATGCCGTGAAGGTTGGCCTGAGCATTCTGACGGCTATCCGACAGATCCTCGGCCTTGGACGTCCCGGTGGAATCTAAGCACCAACCGACCATCCCCCGCCGACAGGGCTGGGAGCATTTCTGGGCGGGTGGGCCGGTCTCCGAACGGTACTGGGAGCATCCGGAACCGAGTGTGGTGGAGTGGGCGGAGAGATTCAGCCCCCCGCAGTGGGTACTGGACCTGGGCTGCGGGGTGGGACGCCACCTGATCCCGATGAGCCTCCGGGGACTGAAAGTCGTCGGTGGAGATATCGCTCCTACGGGGCTGAAAATCTGCGCTGAGCGCCTGCGCCAGCAGGGGCAGACTCCGCGACTGGCCCTGCACGATATGGCCTCCCCCCCCTTCGCCGACGGTTCCTTTGACGCTTTGCTGGCCTTCCACGTAATCTACCACACCACTCTGGCCGGGCTGATGAACATCCTTGCGGAGATCCACCGTATCCTGCGGCCGGGGGGGTGGCTGTACCTCACGATGCTGGCCCGGTTGGAAGAAAATATCGCCCGCTACCGCGCCGATGTGGCGCGAGGAATCGCTCTGGAACCGGAACCGTTTACCTTCGTTTACCTCCAGGATGCCCCCTCCGACAAAGATATTCCCCATCACTACTGCGATGAGGAAGAACTTCGGGACCTCCTGACCGCTTTTGAGGTGGAGAGCCTCGTGCCCGTCCGCTCCGACTACACCGACAGGGCGGGTATCCGCCACATCAGTATGCACTACCATATCCAGGCCCGCCGCCGCTGACCTCCGATGTCCTTGCGACGTTTCCTCGCCATCCTGCGCAAGGAATTTCGCCACATCTTCCGGGACCTGCGTCTGCTTTTTCTGGTCACCGTCTCCCCGGCTTTGCTCCTGTTCCTGCTTTCCCATATTTTCATTATGGACGTCCAGCAAATAGAACTGGCCGTATGGGACCTGGACCAGAGCAGCCTTTCCCGTCGCTACATTACTTTTATCACCTCTGACGGAGAATTCCACATCCGGGGAGAAGTCCACTCCTACGCCGAACTGGACGCGCGGATGCGCGCGGGGCAGTTGGACTGCGTACTGGTCATCCCGAAGGGATTCGCCCGCCAAATGGAGAGAGGAGAGCCTGCATCGGTGGAAGCGGTGGTGGACGGCAGTGACCCCATCGCCGCGATCCAGGCGGTCTCCTCTCTCAGCCAGCGCGCCACGGCCTTTACAGCCCCCGGATCGGCCGCTCCATTCGTTCCGGTTCTGGTAGAAGTACACTCCCAGGCCTGGTACAACCCGGCACTGAAGTCTATGGTCAGTATGGTCCCGGGGCTGGTCGCCGTTGTCCTCTGTATGCCCGCGCTGGCCCTCGCCCTGGCGCTAACGCGCGAGAAAGAGATCGGCTCCCTTGAAAGTTTACTCGCCACCCCGGTTCAAGGCGCGGAGTACCTGCTGGGCAAACTGGGCGCCTATCTGTCCTGCGGGTTGCTGGGCGTGTTACCGGTCTGGCTGGTCGCCGTCCTCTATTTCCGCGTCCCGTTTGAGGGGAACTTCGCCCTGTACCTTCTCCTGAGCGGGCTCTACTTTCTGGCCGAAATGGGGTTCAGCATAATCATCGCCAACTTCGCCCGCAACCAACAGACCGCAATGTTGCTGGTGCTGATTCTCTTCTTTGTCCCCAGTTTCTTCGTGGCCGGGCTGGTTCTGCCGGTGGACACCCATAGTCTGTTTTCCCTGCTGGTGGCCTACGCGCTGCCAGCGACCCATTTCATCGCCATCAGCCGCGGGGTCTTTCTGAAAGGCGTCGGTTTTCCCCAGTTACAGACGCCCATTCTGTTGCTGCTATCTATGGGAGTCGTAGGGATTCTGGGCGGTCTTCTCCTGTTCCGCAAGCGGATGGAGTATTGAGTTTCGCGATGGCGATCCGAATCGGCAATCTGGTCTGGAAAGAACTGCTGCAACTGGCGCGAGACTGGCTGCTGACGGCGTTTTTGTTCATCCTGCCCCTGCTTCAATTAATCCTGCTGGCCCGGGCGACCGGACGGGGGATCAAGGAAGAACCGGTCATCGTGCTGGACCGAGACCGCTCTGCGGTGGTCCGGCAACTGGCCCTGCGGCTGGACAACCGGGAGGAACTGGCAATCCGGGAATGGGTGGATAGCGAAGAGGTGTTGACCGACCGATTGGAGCGGGGTATGGCACGGGTCGGCATTATCTTCCCGCCCGGGTTCGCCGAAGACCTGGCCCATCCGACCCGCACGGCAACGGTGCAGGTGATAGTGGATGGGAGCAGCGATACAGCGGCAAGTATTGCCCTGAGCGCCGTTCAGACCGTTTTCGCCGATTACACCCGGGCACGCCTGCGAGAGGTGGGGATCAGCCCTGATCCGTTGGTGGACCTGCGCATCGTGACCTACTATAACCCCGCCTACGATGTCCGTAAGTTCGCCATTCCAGCGCAGGTGGGCTTCATCACCTACCAGATTACGCTGGTGATCGCCTCTCTGGGATTAGCACGCGAACGGGAACTGGGCACCCTGGAGGCGCTCATCGTCGCTCCGCTGGGCCGGACCGAAATCGTGCTGGGAAAAGCGATCCCCGCGTTCCTGATCGGTATGCTCAACTTCCTGTTCCTGCTGGCGGTGGCTCTCTTTGTCTTCCACGTGCCACTGCGCGGGTCTTTCCTGCTCCTGCTGGCGCTGACCGTTCCGTTCCTTCTGGCCGAAATCAGTTGGGGGGTGATCATCTCTTCGGTATCCCGCACCCAGCAGCAGGCAATTCTTTTTGTTTTTATGCTGGCGCTGACGGACCTGACCTTCTCCGGGTACCTGGTACCGGTTAAAAATCTGTCGCTGGTACTGCAATGGGTGGCGCGATTGGTCCCGATGTACCACTACCTAACCGTCATCCGGGCCATCCTGCTGAAAGGGGCAACGCTGACCGACTTGTGGCCCCATGCGCTGGCTCTTGTTCTGCTGGCATCGGTCATTACCGTTATTGCGGTGCGCCGAGTCAGCCGACGGCTGGAATAA
>CAKZOY010000035.1 GCA_937138275.1 uncultured Chloroflexota bacterium | reverse complement strand
GCGACGGGCATCGGTTTCTGGGACCACCTCCTGGCCCAACTGGCGCACCACGGCCTCTTTGACCTGCAGATAGAGGCACAGGGCGATCTGGAGGTGGACCCGCACCATACGGTGGAGGACATCGCGCTGGCGCTGGGGACGGCCGTGAATGAGGCCCTGGGCGACCGGACGGGCCTGGTGCGGGTCGGTTGGGCCATGGTGCCAATGGACGAGGCACTGGCACGGGTCGTGGTGGATTGCTCCGGTCGGCCCTACGCCGTGGTGCGGGCGCGCTGGTCGGGCCCGACCGTCGGCAACCTGCCGACGAGTTTGATCGTCCACGCCCTGGAGTCCCTGGCGGTAGGCGCCCGTCTCACTCTGCACGCGCATATCCTGTACGGGCGGGACGACCACCATAAGGCCGAGGCGCTCTTTAAAGCGCTGGGACGGGCGTTGAGCGCATCTACCCGTCTGGAGCCGCGCCGGGCCGGAGATATTCCGTCCACCAAAGGAGTGCTGTGATCGCGCTGATAGACTACGGTGCGGGAAACGTTCGCTCCGTCCACAAGGCCCTGGAGGCCATCGGGGCCCAGGTACAGGTTGTGCGGGAGGGCGACGACCTGCGCGGGGCGGAGAAAATCGTCCTGCCCGGCGTCGGCGCGTTCGGGGACTGTATGAAAGCCCTGCGAGAGCGCGGGCTGGACGAGGCGCTCCGTCGGGCCGTTGCGGACGGAATCCCCTTCCTGGGCATCTGTGTCGGGATGCAGGTCCTCTTGGAAATCGGGGAGGAGATGGGCTACCACGCCGGACTGGGCCTCTTCCCCGGCCGGGTCGTCCGTTTCCCCGATGACCTCACCCGGCAGGGGCTGAAAGTCCCCCATACGGGATGGAATCAACTCCACCATCGGCGGGAAAGCGTCCTGCTGGAGGGCATCCCGTCCGGCGCGTGGGTCTACTTCAACCATTCCTACTTTGCCCGGACGGAGCCCGAGTACGTGATCAGTGTGACCGACTATGGCGGACCGTTCCCGGCGATCGTCGGACGAGAGACGGTGTACGGCGTTCAGTTTCACCCCGAAAAGAGCCAGCGGGTGGGGCTGAGGATACTGCGCAATTTTGTGGAGACGGTGGGACATGGATGACCTTCTCTGGACCATCTACCCGGCGATAGACCTGCGTCGGGGGCGGGTGGTGCGGCTGCGCCAGGGCGACCCGTCCCAGGAGACCTGCTATGCTGACGACCCCTTTGCGGTGGCAGCCCGCTGGCGGGACGAAGGGGCCGAATGGGTCCACGTGGTGAATCTGGACGGCGCGCTGGAGCAGGCCGGAGCGGAGAACCTCCGCGCGCTGGAACGGATTCTGGAAACCGGCCTTGCGGTCCAGTTCGGCGGCGGCCTGCGGGACCTGGATGCGGTCGGGCGGGTGCTGGAGATGGGAGTCCGACGGGCGGTGCTGGGGACGGTCGCGGTTCAGGACCCGGCAAAGGTTCGGGAGGCCCTGGACCGCTTCGGACCGGAGCGCATTGCGCTGGCGCTGGACCTGCGCGGCGAAGCGGTCTGCATCCGGGGGTGGCAGGAAGCGATTCCCCTTTCCGCCAGCACGCTGGTGCGGCAGTGGGCGGAGGCGGGTGTTCGCTGGCTCATCGTCACCGACGTCGCCCGCGACGGCACAGAGGAGGGGCTAAACGTGGAGACCGCGGCGCGCCTGGCGCGGCTGGGGAACCTCTGCGTCATCGCCTCCGGGGGCGTCGCCGGGCCGGAGGACGTCCGGCGGGCGCGCCAGGCGGGGCTGAGCGGCGTCATCATCGGGCGCGCGCTGTACGAAGGCCGCCTCTCCCTCCGCGCCCTGATCTCCGACGGCGGTTGAACCGGATCGTGAGGCGAATTTCCTTCGCCGTCAGGTTGAAAACCTGCGGCTCCAGGACGTTACACGCCGGGCGTCCCCCTGCGGGGACGCCATGCCGCCCCGACCAGGTCGGCAAAGGCCGACCGTCGGCAAAAACCTGAACGCCACTCCGCTACGCTTCGTGGCGCACTACGAACAGGTGGAACGCCACTCCGCT
>CAKZOY010000034.1 GCA_937138275.1 uncultured Chloroflexota bacterium | reverse complement strand
TGTACTGGTGGGGGATCAAGTCGGAGTATCTCTGAAAGCAGGGAGCAGATAGCAGGAAGCAGGAAGCGGGAAGCAGGTAGCACGTCGCAGGGCGCAGGACGCAAACGGAACACGGAATACGCAATACGGAGCATACTATGCCCAACCGCTTAGCCACCGAAATCAGCCCCTACCTTCTCCAGCACGCCGATAACCCCGTGGACTGGTATCCCTGGGGCGAGGAGGCGCTGGAGAAGGCCCGGCGGGAGGATAAGCCCATCTTTCTGAGCATCGGCTACGCCGCCTGCCACTGGTGCCACGTCATGGCCCACGAGTCCTTTGAGGACCCCCAGACCGCCGCGCTGCTCAACGAGTACTTCGTCCCGATCAAGGTGGACCGGGAGGAACGCCCGGACCTGGATGCCATCTACATCCAGGCCGTCCAGATGCTGACGGGAAGCGCCGGTTGGCCCCTTTCCGTCTTCCTGACCCCGGACGGACACCCCTTCTTCGGCGGGACATACTTCCCGCCCGTTCCCCGCTACGGCATGCCCGCCTTTCGGGATGTCCTGCGCGCGGTGGCGGATGCCTGGGAAAATCGTCGGGACGAAATTCGGCAGGGCAGCATCCAGATTGCCCGCGCCGTCCAGCAGCAGATGGCGGTCTACCGCTCCGAGGGGCCCCTGAGAACCGAAACGCTGGAGGAGGCCGTCCGCCAGTTGGAGGCGGCGTTTGACCCCGTCCACGGCGGCTGGGGCGGCGCGCCCCGCTTCCCCCAGCCGATGACCCTGGAGTTCCTCCTCCGCCGCCACCTCGCCGGAGATCCCCGCGCCCTGCCAATGGTCGTCCGCACCCTGGAGGCAATGGCCCTCGGCGGCATCTACGACCAGTTGGGCGGCGGTTTTCACCGCTACTCGGTGGACGACCGCTGGCTGGTGCCCCACTTTGAGAAAATGCTCTACGACAACGCCCAACTGGCGCGCGTCTATCTCCACGCCTGGCAGGTGACCGGGGAGCCCCTCTTCCGCGCCGTCGCCGAGGAGACGCTGGACTACATCGCCCGCGAGATGACCCACCCCCTGGGTGGTTTCTACGCCACCCAGGACGCCGACAGCGAGGGGGAGGAGGGGAAGTTTTACCTCTGGAGACCGGAGGAAATCCGGGCCGTCCTGGGCGCCGACGCCGACCGCTTTATCGCCCTCTACGGCGTGACCGCTGGGGGCAACTTTGAGGGCAAAAACATCCTCACCTTCTCCGGCTCCTGGGAAGAGCGCCAGTCCCTGACCCCCGCCCGCCGTCGCCTCTGGGAGGCGCGCCGGCAGCGGGTCCATCCGGCGCGGGACGAGAAAGTCATCGTCTCCTGGAACGGTCTGGCCCTGGCGGCCTTCGCCGAGGCGGCCCGCGCGCTGGGACGGGAGGACTACCGCCGCATCGCCGAACAGAACGCCGACTTTCTGCTGACCCACCTGCGCCGCCCAGACGGCCGCCTGTGGCACGTCTGGAAAGACGGGCAGGCGCGGGTGGAGGGCTTCCTGGACGATTACACCCACCTCGTAGACGGCCTGCTGGAACTCTACCGGACCACTTTTGACCCCCGGTGGTATCAGGCGGCCTGCGAACTGGCTGGGGCGATGACCGCCCACTTCGCCGCGCCGTTGGGTTTCTACGACACCGCCGACGACCACGAGGAACTGGTCGTCCGGCCCCGCAACCTGCAGGATAACGCTGTCCCGTCGGGCAATGGGATGGCGGCCTGGGTGCTCCTGCGCCTGGCGGGGCTGGCGCTGACGCCAGAGTACGAAGATCGGGCGCGGGAGGGGCTGGAGGAAGTGCAACCGCTCCTGGCGCGCTACCCCTTGGCCTTCGGCCAATGGCTGATCGCGCTGGACTATGCCCTCGCCGGCCCGCGGGAGGTGGCGGTGGTGGGGAACCCGGATGCGGAGGAGACGCGCGCCCTGCTGGCCGCGGCGGAGGGCTACCGGCCCCATACGATACTGGCCGCGGGGCCGCCCGGCACACCCATCCCCCTTCTGGCTGACCGTCCGATGCAGGGCGGGCGGGCCACGGCCTACGTCTGTCGGCGCGGGGTCTGCCTGGAGCCGACGGGCGATCCCGACGCGCTGCGGCGCCTGCTGGAGGGCGGATGAACCTGCAGGGCAAAGTCGCGCTGGTGACCGGCGGCGCGGTGCGGCTGGGGCGCGCGATCGCCCTGGGGCTGGCCGCGGCCGGAGCGCGTGTCGCCGTCCACTACCACCGCTCCGCCGATGCCGCCCGGGAGACCGTCGCCGAGGCCAGGCGGTTGGGGGCGGAATCCGCCGCCTTCCAGGCCGACCTCTCCGATCTGGAGGAAGCGGCGGCCCTGGCGCGAGCGGTGGAGGGCCGCTTCGGCCGCACCGACATCATCGTCCACGGCGCCTCGCCCTTCATCCGGGCCGCGCTGGCCGATACAACCCCCGAAATCTGGCGGCAGGTGCTGGGCGTCCTGGTGGATGGGTTCTTCGTCCTGGCCCGGGAACTGGCGCCCGGGATGGTGCGGCGTGGGGAGGGAGCGGTCGTCGTCATCCTGGACCGGGGGACGTTTGACCCGTGGCCGGCGTTTCTGGCCCACAGTGTGGGCAAGAGCGCGCTCTGGGCGCTGGCGCGGAATCTGGCGGTGGAACTGGCGCCGACCGTGCGGGTGAACGGCGTGGTGCCCGGGCCGGTCCTGGCCCCGCCGGGGTATACGGAGGAGGACCGAGCGCGCATTGCGGAGGGGACGTTGCTGGGGCGCTGGGGCGACCCGCAGGATGTGGTGGATGCCGTCCTCTTCCTCCTTCGCGCCGACTACATCACCGGCGAGGTGCTTTTTGTGGACGGCGGCGAACGGTGGGCCCATCGTCGCCGTCCGGAAGACGGATAGTTCCGGGGGCGGAGGCAGACCGTGGGAAGGACGCTTCTTCTAACCGGGCGGCCGGGCATCGGCAAGACGACGGTGATCAAAGAAGTGGTGAGGGCGCTGGGCCCCCAGGCGGGTGGCTTCTATACGGAAGAGATTCGCGGCCCGGGCGGCCGTAAGGGCTTCCGTCTGGTCACCCTGGAGGGGGAGGAGGCGGTGCTTTCTCACGTGGATTTCCGCGGCCCCTGCTACCCGCGCGTGGGCCGCTACGGGGTGGATGTGGAAACGTTCTCGCGGGTCGGTGTGGGGGCGCTGCGCCGGGCGATGCAGGCCAGGCGCATTGTTATTATAGACGAAATCGGCAAGATGGAACTGTTTTCCGGGCCGTTCAAGGAGACGGTCCTCCAGGCGGTGAGCGGTCCGTACACCGTTGTGGCGACGATTATGGCGAAACCCCATCCTTGGGCCGACGCGCTGAAGCAACTTCCCACCGTCACCCTCTGGGAATTGACGCTGGAGAATCGGGACCGGATGCAGGAGGAGGTCCGGCGGTGGGTGCGGGAGGGGTGAAATTGCAAAACTCCGGCACAATGGTATAATAGCGACGGTTTAATATGCACCCAACCGGCAGGCTCACCAGCGGCGCGCCGGTTGCCCCCATCCTTCCCCCGGCGGAAGGCAGATCGTTCCCACCAAATCTTACGAGGGAGGTCCAAAATGACATACGTGATTACCAGTCTGTGCAAGCGGGCCGGGGCCTGTGTGGATGTCTGCCCGACCGACTCCATCCACTTTGTAGACGGTGACCCCAATTGGCCCACCTACTACATCAACCCCGATACCTGCATTGATTGTGGCGCCTGTGCGGCAGAGTGTCCCAACGAGGCCATCTTCCACGAGGATGAGGTGCCGGACGCTTACCAGGCCGACATCCAGAAGAACGCCGACTACTACAAGGTCGGTCCGGGGAAGGACCAGGTGTAAATAAGGCATTCATCGGTCCTGCCTCTCCCTAAAATGAAAGGCCGCCTGAAATCGGGCGGCCTTTTTGATACTCCGGCCACTCCTCGTTCGCCACCGGTTACAAGTCCTGCAGGGCTTGTGCAGCAAATCCCTTTCGGGGAGCAACATGCCCGCAAGATAAGGGAAAGTGGGGTTTGTGGGGGCGGCTTCGCCGCCCCCACAAACCCCACACCCCACCCCTTTCCCCCCGCGGGTATGGAGTTGTATTTTCCCAATTTCCGGCTATAATGAGGGGGAAAGAGATAAAAGGTCAAAAACAACGTAACTGTTCAGGTATTGTCCTTCAGCGATTGAAATCGCTCCTCAGGGACTTGCCGCCGGGCATCCACCGGCGTGGACGTCGCCCCGGCGACTGCGCAGGCAGTCGCCCGGCACAAAGGGGCCTCCCAGGTGCGATTTCAACCACTGGCAGAACAGTTACAAAACAACGAGTTTGCTGACCTTGCGTCTCTTGACAACACCGGAGGGAACATGACCAAACTGCTCGTCCGTTGGGTGATCACCATTCTGGCACTCTTCGCGGCTGTATTGATCGTGCCGGGGATTCGTGTCTCCGGGACGGCGTGGATTGCCTATGCGCTGATGGCGATTATCCTGGGTCTGGTCAACGCCGTCGTTCGGCCCATCCTCAAAGTGCTGACCTGCCCGTTGATCCTGCTCACTCTGGGACTGTTCACCCTGGTGATCAATGGTTTTACCCTGTGGCTATCGGCGCGCATCGCCAATATGCTGGGCATCGGCTTCTACGTGGATGGCTTCTGGCCGGCTTTCTGGGGCGCGTTGATCGTTAGCATCGTCTCCGTAATCCTCTCGGCACTGGTGAGGGAAGATTAGGGAATGAATCCGCTCCTTCACGCGCTCGTAATCTTCGTCCTCCGGGTAATCGGAATCTCTCTGAGCACAGTGGCGACTATCCTCACCGTCCAGGGGCGAAAATTACTGGCCGTACTTACCGGAAGTCTCAGCACGCTGATCTACGTCCTCGCCATCGCCCAGGTGGTGACCAATCTCAGCAATATCCCTAACCTGGTCGCCTATGTAGCCGGGTTCGGTGTCGGTACATGGGTGGGGATGATACTGGAAGCACGGATGGCCCTGGGATTTTCGGAGGTGCGGATCATTTCCACGAAACAAGGGGAGGAGATCGCCGCCGCACTACGGGCTGCCGGTTTTGGCGTCACTCAGATGTATGGGCGCGGTCACAGCAGTTCTGTGGGCATTGTGGACGTGTTTGTGCCACGCAAAATCGTCCCGCAGGTGATTCGGACGGCCGAGGAGGTGGACCCACAGGCAATTGTGACCGTTTCGGAGGCGCGAATGGTCCAGAGGGGATACTGGCGACCCTCCGACCAGCGTAAATAGCAGGAGATTTCGGATGATACCCATCGGTGATGAAATACCCAGCCGCCGGGTCCCGCTGGTGACCTGGGGATTGATCGCAGCGAACGTCGTCGTTTTCCTTTGGGAACTGATGCTGGGACCGGAAGTGGAACAGTTTTTTATGCGCTGGGGAGTGGTACCGGCGTTCATTACCAACCCGGCCCGCTATCCCTGGGCACCCTTAACGTTATTCACCTCCATGTTCCTCCACGCCGGATGGTCCCACCTGATCGGGAACATGGTGTATCTCTGGATTTTCGGGGACAATGTAGAGGACGCGATCGGTCACATTAAGTATCTGTTATTCTACCTGGCCGCGGGAGTGGTGGCGGGACTGGCCCAGGTAGCGGTGGCTCCATCTTCTACCATCCCCGGTGTGGGTGCCAGCGGGGCCATCGCCGGGGTTCTTGCCGTCTACCTGGTACTGTACCCTGTCGCTCCGGTACGGGTCCTGGTTCCCGGCTTCTTTATGATGCAACTGGCGCGTATCCCGGCCCTGATTGTCCTGGGCTTCTGGTTCATCGTACAACTGTTCAACGGCTTTCTGAGCCTGGGCACGGCAACGATGGCGACGGGAGGGGTCGCCTGGTTCGCTCATATCGGTGGTTTCGTAGCCGGTCTGATTGTAGGGATTATGGTCCGGGCCATACTCTCCCGCAGGTTCCGAAGGTACCGGAGGTACTGGTAGCATCGGAGCAATTCCGCTTCGCAGCCCTCTCAGGGACGGCTGTCGGGGGCGAACCGAAGTCGGTGTTTCATTAGCGCTTTTCTGTTACAGGAGGATTGGAGGATGACCGATATCCGTCTGCAAGAGTACACCCGACAGATTGATGAGTTAATAGATAAGGGGCAGTACGATGAGGCGGTTGCTCACCTCCGTCACATTCTCCAGCACTATCCCAAATTTCTGTCGGCCTATCGGCTCCTGGGGAAGGGGATGCTGGAGATCGGACAGAATGATATGGCCGAGGAGATGTTTCGGAGGACGCTCAGCGGCGATCCGGAAGATTTCGTGGCCCGGGTTGGGATGAGTGTGATTTACGACCAGCGAGGTGATCTCCGGCAGGCGATCTGGCACCTGGAGCGCGCGTTTGAATTGGCCCCGGATAACGAGGCGATTCAGGACGAACTTCGGCGTCTGTACGGCCGAAGGGATGGTGTGGTGCCTTCTCGGGTGATGCTCACCCATGGCGCTCTGGCCCGTCTGTACCTGCGCGGAGGACTGTTCTCGCGGGCCGTGGAGACTTTCCGCTCCCTGTTGGCTGAAGAACCGGAGCGAGTAGACCTGTGGGTGGCCCTGGCAGAAGCGCTCTGGAACGACGGTCAACGCGTCCAGGCCGAGGAAGCGTGTTTGCGGGTTCTGGACAGGTTGCCGTACTGTTTGAAGGCGAATCTCATTCTGGGGGAGATCTGGACCCGTAGCGGCCGGGATGAAGCAACCCTGCATCTTCGCCGAGCAGAAGCCGCAGATCCGGAGAATCTGTACGCCGCCCAGATTCTGGGAGAGGCATCTCCGATCCAGCCTCGTGAGGTAAAGATTCCCTATTTGGCCTATGGACAACCGGAGGCCCCGGTTGGGCGGCCTCCTACCCCCACTGGCGTGGGCGTCCCCGTTCCCGAAGAGCGTGCTCTCGTAGACCTGGAACATGCAGCGGATGTCCGTATAGAGATCCCAGCATGGTTGGAGGAAATCGGTCTGGGTGAAGTGGAGATTCCCTCTGCGGAGGAGGGCATCGGCGTTCCGGAATGGTTGATCCCGGAAGAGGTCGCGCCTGAAGTGTCGGAAGCGCCCGAAGTGCCCGCTCCGGCCGAGATTCCCGAATGGCTGCGGGAGGTTGCCCCGCCGGAGGTCGCTCCGC
>CAKZOY010000033.1 GCA_937138275.1 uncultured Chloroflexota bacterium | reverse complement strand
TCATCCCGTAGGTGTGGAGGGCCAGAAGCCCGGCAGCCAGGCCGATCGCCAGCGGCCGGGTGAGCGGATCGCCCCGCTGCGCCACCCGCCAGCAGACCGCCCCCGCCACCATCAGCAGGGCCAGGTACGCGATCAGCCCCGGTATCCCCAGGTCCAGCGCGGTCTGGAGAAAGATGTTGTGGGCATGGGCGATGTCGTAACCCGGGGATACCTTCAGTGGATCCAACGGATAAAGAATACGGGCCACCTGGCGAAAGGCGCCCAGACCACAGCCAGTGAAAGGAAAGTCCTGGATAGCATAAAGCGCCCAGTACCAGACTTCCTGACGGAAGACCAGCGTGTTCAGCGAACCTACCACAGTGGCTTCAGCAGGGTCCTCCCAAAAACGAGCAAATCCCTCCGGCCCGATGCGAATCATCCAGACCGAAGAGATCACCACTAATACCCCCAGAACTCCCCAAACTGTCCATTTTCTCAATGATCGGGAAAGCACACCCCCCCACAGGGCCAGAACGGCTACAATGCCTATCACTCCGCCCATCCAGCCGCTACGGGATTGGGTAAGTAATAAAGCTCCTCCCATTACAATCAGCAGGGCCAAAATGAGGAGCAATGCCGGAATTTGGCGCAAGAAGGGCTTTCCGTAGGGCCAACCGAAGACCAGCGAGAGAGCAAGGGGAAAATAGATGGTCAATACACCGGCAATTTGATTGGGGTGGACAGCATCAGCAGCCAGTTCTGGAAGCTGAATCAGTGTCTGGGGAATAAGGGAGATATAGGGCGCCAGAAAATCCACTTTTGCGTTCCAGCGCGCAGCGATCCCACCGATTAACAATATCCCCACACCGAGTCCCCAAAGAAATATTAGAGCCCATTGAAGTCCCCGATGTTCCCGGGCGAGCCAGGATACTATCCGAAATGTTGCCAGCCCTAAGATGAGCCCACAGGTTTTGGGAATTGTGAACTCCGGCACCACCGACACCTGCAGCGCTGCTGGCACCATCAAGGCGAATAGAAGGAGCGCCCCGTTAAAGGGGGTCAGCGGCCAGGGTTTGCGGTGGAGCGCCCAGCGGAGCAGCCACACGGCGGTCAGCGTCACCAATACTCCTGCCGTCCACCAGGGACGAACGGTGGGGAATACCAGGAGAGGCGCACCGACACATAACACCCCTCCTTCCACCCAATCCATCCAGGGAAAATGCTGCCTTGCAGTCAATATGCTCCCTTGCCCCGCAGCACCACCCAGGGGGTCTTGAGCAGAATGTAGATATCCAGCCAGAGGGAGTAGTTCTGGATGTAGTAGAGGTCTTCCTCTGTGCTCAGATGCATCGGGTGGTCCGAGCGACCGTTCACCTGCCACCAGCCGGTGATACCCTGGGGAACCGTGAAGCGCTTCCGCTGCCAGGGTTCGTACTTTTCCACCAGCCAGGGAAGTTCAGGCCGGGGACCCACCAGGCTCATATCGCCTTTGAGGACGTTGAACAACTGGGGCAACTCATCCAGGCTGAAACGCCGGATGAACCGCCCCACCCGGGTGATCCGAGGGTCATCCCGCTTTTTATGAATAATCCGCCCCTTTTCGTCTGTTTCGTTCACCTGATCCTGCAACTCTTCTGCCCCGACAACCATAGAGCGAAACTTGTACATCGTGAAGAGGCGACCGTTCTCCCCTACCCGCTGCTGGCGAAAGAGCACCGGCCCGGGGGAATCCAGTTTAATGGCGAGGGCTACAATAGCCATCACGGGGAGCACGGCCAGCGTAATAATCCCCCCCACAACCAGGTCAAACACCCGCTTGACCAGACGCTGGAAGTCGTCTATCGCCGGCGCGCGCAGGTCAATGATGGGCATACCGGCGAACTCGGTCCAGTTGGCGCGCCACAGGGACAGCGCAAAGTAATCGGGGATTATGTGGACCTGGATCGGGAGGTTCAGCACGGTCTCCACCAACCAGTCCAGCCGCTGGTAGGCCCGCCGGGGCAGGGCAATGACGACCTCGTCCACGCCGTGCCTGCACACCACCTCCCGCACCTGCTCCAGGGTTCCCAGAATGGGCAGGTCCTTCCCATCGGGATGATCATCCAGATAGCCGACCAGTTCCATTCCGGCCCACGCGTGGGCCCGGACCGCATCTCCGGCCCGAAGGCCTACCTCCCCCGCGCCGATGATCAGGACGCGGGTGCGGGCAGGCGGGGCCCGGCGTAATCGCCAGATCAGACGAACGGCTGCCCGCCAGGTGAGCATTAGAAAGAAATTCGTCAGCAGGAAAAGCGCACACCACCAGCGGGAGACCTCGCGGAATGAAAAGAACAGCAGGCCGGCAAATGCCAGGGCAGCGAACCCGGTGCCGAGGGCCACACGCTGAAATTCCTCCGTGACCCGGTAGATCCGACGGGGATTATAGACCGAAGAGAGCAGGAAGACAAGGACCCACAGCACCGGAGCGATCAGGTAGATATACAGGGGCAGATGAACGGCATCCAGCGGCCGCTGAAAAGGAAGGGACCAGCGGACGCGGAGGAACGCGGAGAGATGGATGGCCGCCAGAGTGGAGAGCGCGTCCAGTGCCATAGAGAAAATGGCGAAATTTACGCTGAACCGTCGCAGCATCTCCCCCCCTTTCACAGGTCATAACGGCGAACCCCTGCCATCTGCAAGAGTACCAAGATAATGAAAAGCGGATTATTGACCAGATACCGCCGCCACAACCGGCGGGGTTCGGAAAGCAGGCGAAAGAGCCATTCCAGGCCGGCGCGCTGCATCCAGCGTGGGGCCTGGCGCTTTCTGCCCGAAAGGAAATCAAAGGCTGCCCCAACGCCAATCAACACGGGAGCCACAAGGCGGCCCACGTGCTCTGCCATCCAGCGCTCCTGCTTCGGTGTGCTGAGGCCAACCCAGACAATATCCGGTTCGGCTTCGTTTATCATCCGAACAATTTGCTCGTCCTCTTTGGGTGTGAGTGAGCGAAAGGGCGGGGAATAAGTGCCCACCACCTGTAACCCCGGAAACCGTTTCTGCAGCATCGCAGCCAGTTGTTCCGGTACGCCCGCGGCGCCTCCATAGAAGAAGTGGCAATATCCCGCAGAGACCGAATGTTCACATAAGGCGAGCATCAAGTCCGGGCCATACACTCGCTCTACGTGACGAAATCCCCGAAGACGGCTCAGCCAGACCAGGGGCATCCCATCCGGGGTGACCAATCCGGCCCGGT
>CAKZOY010000032.1 GCA_937138275.1 uncultured Chloroflexota bacterium | reverse complement strand
ACGCGGATGATCGCCACGCCACCCGCCAGTTTCGCCAGCCGCTCCTGGAGCTTCTCCCGATCGTAGTCGGAGGTGGACTTTTCAATCTCCACCTTGATCTGCTCCATGCGGCCCTTGATGGCCTTCTCGTCGCCCCGACCACCGACGATGGTGGTGTCGTCCTTGGTGACGATGACCTTGTCGGCGCGACCCAGGTCGGCGAGGGTGGCGCTCTCCAGTTTGCGGCCCTCCTCCTCGGTGATCACCCGACCGCCGGTGAGAATGGCCAGGTCCTGAAGCATCGCCTTGCGCCGATCACCAAAGCCCGGGGCCTTCACCGCCACGCAGTTGAGCATCCCGCGCAGTTTGTTGACCACGAGGGTAGCCAGAGCAGCCCCATCCACATCCTCGGCGATCACCACCAGTTCCCGCTTGCCCTGCTGGACCAGTTTCTCCAGAACGGGCATCAGGTCCTCGGCGGCGGAAATCCTCTTGTCGTGGATGAGGATGTAGGGCTCCTCAATGACGCACTCCATCGTCTCGGGATTGGTGATGAAGTAGGCGCTGATGTAGCCCCGGTCAAACTGCATACCCTCCACGTACTCGGTCTCAAACTCCAGCCCCTTGCTCTCCTCCACGGTGACGACGCCGTCCTTACCGACTTTGTCCATCACCTCGGCGATCAGTTCGCCGATCTCGCGGTCCTGGGCGGAGATGGCAGCGACATTGGCGATTTCGTCTTTTGTGGTGACGGGGATCGCCTGCTCGTCAATGGCCTTGGCAATAGCCTTGGCACCTTCCAGGATACCGCGCTTCAGGAGCATGGGGTTGGCACCCGCGGCCACGTTCTTCATCCCCTCCGTGATGATGATGTAGGCCAGGAGGGTCGCGGTGGTGGTGCCGTCACCGGCGATGTCGTTGGTCTTCGTGGCCGCTTCCTTCAGCAACTGGGCGCCCATATTTTCATACGGGTCCTTCAGTTCAATCTCTTTGGCCACAGTAACACCATCGTGGGTAATCGTGGGGGCGCCCCATTTCTTATCCAGGGCGACGTTGCGGCCTTTGGGGCCGAGGGTGGTGATCACGGCTTTCGCCAGAGTGTCAATCCCGCGCTTCAGACCTCGTCGCGCTTCTTCACCGAACAGCAGTTGTTTGGGCATGGTACCTCCTCCTCAAAGCAAGTATGCAAGTATGTAAGTGGGCAAGGTTAGGACATTTCTACCACGGCCAGGATGTCGCTCTCCTTCAGGATGAGGAGTTCCTTGCCGTCGCGGGTCTTGAAGGTCGTCCCCGCATACTTGGCGTAGACGACGGTGTCGCCGACCTTCACATCCATCGGAATGTACTTGCCTTCCTCATCCCGACGCCCCGGGCCGACGGCCAGGACCTTCCCCTGCTGGGGCTTCTCCTTGGCGGTATCGGGCAGGATCAGTTGCCCCCCGGCGAAGGTCTGCACCTCCTCTTCCTGAGGCTCCACAATCACCCGGTCTCCTAACGGCCTGAGATTAATGGACATCGTTCCACCTCCTTGCTGGACTTTGTGGGGTGATGGGTGATGCAATAATGGATTAGCACTCACAATGCGGGAGTGCTAATGCGGCGCTTATCATACCACCGACGGGGGGATTTGTCAAGGGGGAAAGAGGCCCCTGGGGAAACTCTAACGAAACTCTAACGGTCTCGGAGAAAGCAGACCGCGGGGAGTTGTTCCCCGCGGCCTTCGCTTTTGCGTCACGGGCGGGCCGGACGTTCGTCTTCTTCTGCCAGCCACAGGTGATACCGAAGGACAGACCGACGAGGCACCACCCGTAGATGAAAACCGTTGACTTCTATGGAGAGGGACGACGAACCGCTATCGGGCAGCGGTTCCCCGAGCATAGAGGGGTGGACGTAGCAGACCACCGGGTTGCGCCCGAATTTCTCCCGATAACGCCGCGCCGCGTTCTCCACCTTCTGCTTCAAACCCCGCTTCGGGTCATCGTCAAACCACAACAGCCCAACCATATTCTCCTCCGCTCTTCCGCACCTCCGCTCCTCCGCTTCCCCGCTCACTCCTCCCCGACCACCACGAACTCCCGCGGGATCGGCGCGGAGGGCGCTGCCCAGGCCGTCGGGGATAGATACCGGCCCGACGGGTCGCTCATCCCCCCGGGATACGCCGCCGGGGGCTGTACCACGACCACCGGCGGATAGGGCCCCGCCCAGGCCTGCGGCCTCTCCTGCTTCCGCTTCGTCACCCAGATGATCAGCAGACTCGGCGGGATGCTCGCCACCACCCCGCAGACCGCCCC
>CAKZOY010000031.1 GCA_937138275.1 uncultured Chloroflexota bacterium | reverse complement strand
CAATCCGCGTCTATCCGCGTCCTGCTCCCCCCGCCGGTCGCCAGTCCTGCACCTCCAGTTGCAGGCGGGGTTCGCCGTTCCACACGTCCTGCCGCAGGCGGTACACCACATCCACCCGCCCCAGGATGCGTTCCGCCCACTCCCCCTGCCGGAAGGCGATCCCGTCCCATACGGCCCAGCCATCGGAGAGGGTCAGTTTCAGATGGGCGCCGTCCGCCCCGACCGGAACCGCGCGGCGCACCTGGACGTTGCGGGTCAAAAACAGCGGCTCCGGGTTCCCCTCCCCGAACGGCCGGAGTTCCTGCATCGCCTCCCAGAGAGGCCGGTTCGCCTCCTGCAGCGAAATCTCGGCGTCTACGAAGAGCGTCGGAGCCAGTTCGCGGCCCGCCAGTTCCCGTGCGGCGATCTCCTGCAGCCGGCTCTTCAGGGCATCCAGGTGGTCGTTGTGGACGGTGAACCCGGCAGCCAGTGCGTGTCCTCCGTGGCGGAGGAGCAGGTCAGCGCACTCGTCCAGCGCGCGGGTGATGTGGAATTCCGGGATGGAGCGGGCCGACCCCTTGCTGACCACCTCCCCCTTCTCCACAATCAGCGTGGGCCGATAGAACTCATCCACCAGCCGGGACGCGACCAGTCCCACGATTCCGGCGGGAAATTGGGGGTCGGCGAGGAAAAGGAGCGGGGGGATGGGCCCTCCGGCCGCCTCCTCCAGCACCATCGCCCGCGCCCGTTCCTGCATCTCACTGGTCAGCTGCTGTCGCTCCCGGTTCAGGTCGTCCAGTTCCTGCGCCAGTTGACGGGCCTCCTCCGGGTATTCGGCCGTCAGCAACTGGTAGGCGGTTTTCGCGTGGGCCAGCCGTCCTGCCGCGTTCAGGCGCGGCCCCAGCAGAAACCCGATAGCCCAGGAGTCCACCTGACCGGGCTGCAGCCCCGCCTGCTGGATCAGCGCCTCCACGCCGGGCCGGGGCGACCGGTTCAGATGTTCCAGCCCCCGGCTGACCAGGTAGCGGTTCTCCCCGGTCAGCGGGGCCAGGTCGGCGACCGTCCCCAACGCCACCAGGTCCAGCAGGTCCTCCTCGTTCAGGGAAACGTCCCGGCGCAGAGGCACCTTCCGGTTCACCCGCAGGAGGGCCTGGGCCAGTTTGTAGGCCAATCCGACGCCCGCCAGTCCTTTGTACGGATACGGGCACCCCTCCTGGTGGGGGTTGACGACCGCCACCGCTTCCAGCGGTTCATCCCCGACGATGTGGTGGTCGGTGACGATGACGTCCATCCCCAGGCGGCGGGCGTGGGCGATCTCGCGGGGGAAGCGGATGCCGCAGTCCACGGTGACCAGCACCCGAGCCCCCGCCCGCGCCAGTTCCTCTATGGCCCGGCGGTTCAGGCCGTACCCCTCCTCCACCCGATGGGGGATGTACGGGCGGACGTCCGCGCCCAGGGCCCGCAGAACGGTCACCAGCAAGGCCGTCGCCGTAACCCCGTCGGCGTCAAAGTCGCCGTAGACGGCGATGAGTTCCCCGCGCCGGATGGCTCGCCGCAGCCAGTCCACGGCCTTGCTCATCCCCTGCAGGGCGAAGGGATTATCCGGACCGGGCCGTTTTTCCAGGAAACGGCGGGCCTCTTCGGGGTCCTGGACCCGTCTGTAGAGGACCTGAACGACCACCGGATGGACTTCAGGAAAATGGGCGCGATATTCATCCGGCGCCGGGGAGGCGATCTGCCAGCGGTATCGGGGCGGGGGGCTGTGAACCATCTCTGTACTCCCGAACGGGGTTAATTGCCACGGAAGTGTTCGCAAACTGGTTGCAATCATAGCACAGCCCTCCTGGATGTCAAGAACCTGGATTTGTGCTTGCGCGGCAAATCGTTGTTGGGGAGAGGCGCGCCCGTGAAAAAAGAGAGAATGGGGTTTGTGGGGGCGGCGAAGCCGCCCCCACAAACCCCACACCCCACCCCTTTCCTATGCGGGGCGAATTGCTGCGCAAGCCCGAGAAACGTCTACTTGACCGCTTTCCCTCCATGCGGTATAATGAACTTGCTTCTCCGCCGAGGAGCCATCGTGCGGAGATTCAATTTTGTATGGGAGATGTGTGCGAATGCCCAAGCGAACGTATCAGCCCAAAAAGCGAAAGCGTATGCGGACGCACGGGTTCCGCGCCCGAATGGCGACCCCTACCGGGCGCCGGGTGCTGAAGGCCCGACGGCAGAAAGGGCGCCATAAACTCACCGTCCAGCGCGAGTGGGCCAAGAAGTGGAACTGGAAAGAGAGCGCCCAGCGGCCGCGCCGCCGGGCGTAGGCGGGTCTTTGCCCCGCAGCAGGCAAGCATATGGAGCGACGGGCCCGACTCCGGCGGACGACCGATTTTGAACGGGCCCGGCGAGAAGGCCGTCCCTGGCATCATCCGATGTTTGTCCTGATCGCCGCTCCCAATCTGGTCGGCCACACCCGCATCGGTGTGGTCGCCGGGCGCAAACTGGGGACGGCCGTCGCCCGCAATCGGGCGAAGCGACTGCTCCGGGAGGCCGCCCGTCGCCTCTACACCCACCTGGCCCCAGGATGGGACCTCATCCTGATCGCCCGTACCGCCGTCCTGGACGCCAAAGAGCCGCAGGTAGAAATTGCCCTGGAACAGGTCGCTCGCGAAGCGGGTATCTGGCAGAAGGAGACTGGTCTGTGAAGTACGTACTGTTGCTCCTAATTCGTCTGTGGCAGTGGACGTTCTCGCGCGCCCTGCCACCGACCTGTCGCTTCTACCCGTCCTGCTCCCAGTACGGCTATGAGGCGATCTCCCGCTACGGGGTTCTGCGCGGCGGCTGGCTGACCGTCAAACGGATCGCCCGCTGCCATCCCTTTCACCCCGGCGGCTACGACCCCGTTCCAGACCTGGAATTCTAACGGAGAAAACCATAGCGTGAATAGACGATTTCCCCTCCTCTGGCTTGTCCCGATTGTCCTGGTCATCCTTCTTCTGGGTGGTTGTGCCAGTGGCGTCCATGCCACCAATTGGACGACCATCGTCCTCCACGACGGGACGCTTTACGCGGCAGACCTGGAACAGGTGCGGGCTCTGGACGCTGAGACCGGTCAGGAGACCTGGGCGTTCCCGGCCCAACCGGACCTGCGCCAGTACGGCCCTTTCTATACGGTGACTCTGCTGGACGATGAGACTTTGCTGGTCACCTCCTACGAACGCCCCGGGGGTGGGTTCTTTGCCCGCTCTGTCGGAGTGCTGCGCGCGCTGCAGCGGGGTAGTGGGCAGGAGGTCTGGCCTCAGCCCTTTGCCGCGGCGGGGGAATTCGTCGCGCCCGGCGCGGCCGGGGATAGCATCTTCGTCATCGGCAACAGCGATGGTAACGTCTATGCCCTGCGGATCGCCGACGGCATGCTGGCCTGGACATTCCCCACCCGCAATCGGGTCTGGGCTACCCCGCTGGTCGTTTCGGATACGGTCTACATTGCCTCCCTGGACCATCACCTCTACGCGCTGGACCTGCATAGGGGGGCGCTGCGCTGGCAGTTCAAGGCCGGCGGCGCGATGGCCGACCGTCCCCTGATGCTCAACGACGTCCTCTACATTGGCTCTTTTGACCATAACCTCTATGCGCTTCGCCCGGCTGACGGCAGCGAAATCTGGCGCTTCACCGGTGCCAACTGGTTCTGGGGCACTCCGGCTGGAGACGGCGGTCGCCTCTACGCTGCCGACGTCAACGGCAACGTCTACGCGCTGGACGCCGCCACCGGCACGGAAATCTGGCGCAGCCGGGTGAATGGGATGGTCCGGCTGGGGCCGGCCCTGAGCGCCGACGGGAAACGGCTCCTGGTCGCCAGCGAGAATGGCACCCTCTTTGGCCTGGATACCGCGGATGGGTTTGTCCTCTGGCAACAGGCCGGGCAGGGGCAAATCGGCTCTATGGTCATCGGCGGTGAGCGGGTCTACATCACCCGGATCAACGCTCCCCAGCGGGTGCAGTCCTTTTACGTGGAGACCGGTCGCCCGATATGGTCGTACCCGCCGGAAGGAGAAAAGTAGCCCGTTCCACGTTTTACGTTTTACGTATTGCGTTAAGGAGAACTGGCCGTGTGGGATTTGTTGATTTTGAACCCGATGGTGAACGCTCTGTTGTTTTTCTACCGCATCCTGGGCCACCAGACGGTGCTGGCGATTACCGCCCTTACGCTGGTGGTGCGCCTGGCTGTTCTGCCCCTGACGCTGAAACAGCAACAGGCCGCCCAGCGGATGCAGGCGTTGCAGCCGGAACTGGAGAAATTACAGAAGAAGTACGCGAAAGACCGGGAAAAACTGGCTCAGGAGCAGATGAAACTCTACCGCGAGGCCGGGATTAATCCCCTGGGCGGGTGTCTGCCCCTGCTGATTCAGTTGCCCCTTCTCTATGGCCTCTGGCAGGCGATTATGCGCACGCTGGCTGTCAGCCCCCTGGAACTGGTGCGCCTCTCCCAGAACGTCTACTCCTTCATCCCCAGCCTCACCTCTCTCATCCCTCTGCAGAGCCGGTTCCTCTGGCTGGACCTGGGTCAGCCGGACCCATATTACGTCCTGCCGATCCTGGTCGTGGTCACTTCCTGGCTTTCCCAGAAAATCCTGACGCCTCCTTCCACCGACCCGCGATCGGCGGCGATGAACCAGCAGATGATGATTATGATGCCGCTGATGTTCGGCTTTATTTCCATTTCCTACTCTTCCGGTCTTTCCATCTACTTTATCGTCTCCAACCTGGTCACCATCCTCCAGTACTTCCTGACCCCTAAGCCGGGCACAAAACCAGGTGCGCCGAAGAAGGAGCAGGATGAGCGCAGAAAGTAAGATTTTCTTTGGTGAGACGGTAGAAGATGCCGTCCGCGCCGGACTGGCCGCGCTGCGGTTGCCGCGCGAGGCGGTGGAGATTGAGGTTCTGGACGAGGGAAGCCGCGGCATTCTGGGGATCGGCGCCCGCATGGCGCGCGTGCGGATGACGCCGCTGGTCCCTCTCTCTCCTGCACCTGCCCCGGAGGTGATCTCTCCTCTCCAGGAGTCGCCGGTTTCTGAACTTCCCGTGGCCGAGATTGCCCAAACGACGCTGAGCGACCTGCTCCGTCATCTGGAGTTCTCCGCAGAAATCCTGGTCCGCTGGGGAGAACCAGCCGCCGATGAGGAAGAGGCGCCTCTGGTGCTGGATATCCAGACCACCAACGCGGATACGTTGATCGGCCCCCATGGGGAGACTCTGGCAGCCCTCCAGCACATCCTCCGCCTGCTGGTCAACCGCCAGGCGGGGCAAATGGTCAATCTGATCGTGGATGTCCAGGGCTACAAACGGCGGCGGGAGCAGAACCTCCGCCGCCTGGCGGAGCGGATGGCGGTCCAGGCGGTCAAGAGTGGGCGGACGGTCTATCTGGAACCGATGCCCCCCTACGAGCGGCGCATCGTCCATCTGGCCCTGCGGGACCGGGAAGACGTCACTACCCAGAGCGTCGGCGAAGGCCGCCAGCGGCGCGTCACCATCATCCCCCGGGTGGGGAAGACGTAACACGTAAAACGTAAAACGTAATACGTAAAGTGCTGTCCATCACTTCCCGGAATGCTGGGGATAGGCCCCCCCGGATCGGGGTTTTGGATTCCGGAGTGGGGGGCCTCACCGTCTGGCGGGAGATTGTGCGGGAACTTCCGTCCGGGGAGACCATTTACGTAGCAGACCAGGCCCACATCCCCTACGGGCCGCGCCCGCTGGAGGAAGTGCGGCAGTTCGCCGAAGGGACCGCCCGTTTCCTGCTGGAACAGGGATCTGCGGTCGTCGTCCTGGCCTGTAATACGGCGTCGGCGGCGGCCCTCCATCATCTTCGGGCGACCTTCCCCCAGGTGCCCTTTGTGGGAATGGAGCCGGCGGTCAAACCGGCAGTGCAGAAGACGCGCAACGGCCGGGTCGGGGTGATCGCCACGCCCACCACCTTTCAGGGAGAACTCTTCGCCTCCCTGCTGGAGCGCTTCGCCCGCGATGTGCGCGTCATCCCCCAGGTCTGCCCGGGGCTGGTGGAGGCGGTGGAAGCCGGAGCGCTGGATGGGCTGGAGACGGAAGCGCTGGTGCGGTCCTGCCTGGAGCCGCTTCTGGAAGCGGGGGTGGACGAACTGGTGCTGGGCTGTACCCATTACCCTTTCCTCCGGCCGCTGATGGAGCGAGTGGTGGGGCCGGACGTGGAAATCATTGACCCGGCGCCTGCAGTGGCGCGGCAGGTGCGGCGGGTGCTGGAGCAGAGGGGCTTTCTCCCCTCCGGGAAATCGTCTTCCCGCCACGTTTTCTACACCACCGGCGATCCGGCGCGGTTTGCCCGAATGCTGGAGCACCTGGTCGGTGTGCGAGGAGACGTGCGATCTATCTCCTGGAACGGGGGGCGCCTTCAGGCTGCCGGGAAGTAAAGGGCGAACGGGAGAGCAGCATGGTCATTCTGACGGTAGACCTGGGAGGAACACGGATTCGGACGGCCCGCTACACTCCCGACGGCCGGATGGAGAAACGAATCGCCGTTCCCACACCGTCCGCCGAGGGGCCAGAGACCGTTCTGGAGCGGATTCGGGAGACGGTGCGCGCGGTCTGGCCCGAAGGGGACACCCCTGTAGCGGCGCTGTCCATTTCTGCTCCCGGCCCGGTGGACGCCCACCGGGGAGTGGTCCGCTTCACCCCCAACATCTCCCGCTGGAAAGACGTCCCCCTGCGAGACCTGATGGCCGATACCTTCGGCGTCCCTACCTTCGTCGCCAACGACGCCAACCTGGCGGCCCTGGGGGAGTTCCGCTTTGGCGCGGGGCGGGGCGTCCGGGACCTGGTCTACCTGACCATCAGCACCGGCATTGGCGGCGGGATCATCATAGACGGCCGTCTTTTTGAGGGCGGTCAGGGGCTGGGGGGCGAGGTCGGCCATATGGTCATAGAGCCCCATGGCCCTCCCTGCGGCTGCGGAGGATATGGCTGTCTGGAGGCGGTTGCGTCCGGTACGGCCATTGCCCGCGAGGCCCGCGCCGCCGTGGCGCGCGGAGAGGCCTCCCTCCTGGCCCGCTGGAAGGACCATCCGGAGGAGATCACCGCCCGGACCGTCGCCGAGGCGGCGGCCCAGGGCGACGAACTCTCCCGGCAGATATTGGCCCGCGCCGGGGCCTACATCGGCCTGGCACTGGTCAGCCTGATGTATCTCCTCAACCCGGCCCTTTTCGTCCTCGGTGGGTCGGTGGTCAAAGCAGGCGACCTGCTCCTGGAACCGCTCCGGCAGACGGTTCGGGAACGGGTCCAACCGGTATACTGGGAAAATACTCCCATCGTCCAGGCTGCCCTGGGCGATGATGTGGTGCTGCTGGGCGCTCTGGCGCTGGCGCTGGAGCGACTGCAAATCCCCTGATGGGACTGCTGCTGGGTGTTCTGGACCGGCTCACCGCAGGCCCCCGTCGCCGGAAATACGAAACCCTGGCCCGCCAGTTGGGGCGGCCGGGGCTTTCCTCCGATGGCCGACGGGGGTTTATCGTCCTCCAGATAGATGGCCTGGCCTACGACCACTTGCTGGAAGCCATGGAAGGGGGGTACACTCCCTATCTCCGGCGGCTGGTGCAGGAGGAAAGGTGGAGCCTGATTCCCTGGTACTGTGGGCTTCCCAGCACGACCCCGGCGGTTCAGGCGGCCATCCTCTTCGGCAATCGGGAGAATATTCCCGGCTTCCGCTGGTACGATAAACGAAACCGGGTCGCCTTCGTCGCCAAGCGGCCTGCCCAGGTGCAGGCGCTTCAGGAGCAGTTGAAGGCCGGACGGGTCGGCATCCTTCTGGGCGGTTCCAGTTACGTCAACATGTTTGACGGTGATGCCGACCTGGCGCTCTTCACCCTCGCCTCCATTCACCCCCGCTTTTTCCTGGAATCGGTGCGCGGGATTGGCCTGTTGCTGGTCTTCCTGCTCAGCCCTACCCGGATCCTGCGCGTCTTCTGGGGAACTCTGGTCGGGTACCTGCGGGCGCTGGTGTGGCGGCTGACAGCAACCCTACGCCGAAAACCCTCCCGGCACTACGGTCTGCTTTCCCCCCTGCTGGCGGCTGCAGTCAACACCATGTTCACCGAAGTCCAGACCTTCGGCGTGGTCCTGGATATCTACCGCGGCGTACCGTCCATCTATGCCAACTACAACGCCTACGACGAAGTGGCCCATTCGTTTGGCCCGACCGACCCGGCCGCGTTTTCGGTCCTGCGGGACATAGACCGCCGCATCCGGCAGATTGACCGGGCCCGCCGCCGGACGGCCCGACATGGAGGCCGTCCGTATGACCTCTTTGTCCTCTCCGACCACGGGAACGCCCCGGCGGTTCCCTTTTCCTGGCAGGTCGGGCAGACGCTGGGGGAATTCATCGCCGCCCAGTTGGAGGACGTCTCGCTGGACGAGGTGTTTGGCCGGCCGGGATACGCCGAGGCGAAGGCCCGGTATCTGATAGAAGAGTTGGGACACCTGGAGGGAAAGTTGCCCCTGGCCGTCGGTCGGGTGGTGCGTTCCCTGCGCCGGTCCATCGGCCGCCACGTTCCTCCCGACTGGGAGGCGGAAGCCTACGACCTGGAACGACGGGAGGATGTGGTTGTCCGCGTCTCCGGACCGCTGGCTCACGTCTATTTCAACGTCGTCCCCCGACCGCTGGACCTGATAGAGGTGGCAGTTCTGTACTCTCATCTCCTGGACCGGCTAATGGAGATGGAGTCCATCGGCTGGATCGTGGGCCGGGCCGGGGAGCAGGTGGTGGTGCTGGGGCCGAGCGGCGGCCGGGCGGTGATAGACGCGCAGCGGGTAGAGGTCACCCCGCCTGACCCGCTGGCCTCCTACGGGGACCGGGACCGGGTTGCGCGGGAGGTCTACTCCCTGGCGACCTATCCCCACTCCGGCGACCTGATCCTGATGGGGCGACCGCTCCCCGATGGGCGCGTGGTGACCTTTGAGGAGCAGGTCGCCACACACGGGGGGCTGGGGGGCGGTCAGGAATGGCCGTTTCTCCTCCAGGACGGGGAGAGCGGCCTGGCATCGGTCACCTCGCCGACAGATTTCTATAATCACTTCCTGGAGCGGTATCTGCGGGATGGAGGGTAATGGCTGAAGGATCAACCGAACGCGAAGCCCCCCGCAACCTCCACCCTCCTCCCCGTTCCTGTGCGAAACGAATTGTTGCACAAGCCCGGGTCGGGTGGGGGGAGAGAGTGAGGTCTTCCCCTTCCCTGTACAACTTGCCCAAAAACCGAAATACCCAAGTCCGGAGGTTTGATAAAGCAACAGAGTTCGGTTATAATTTTGATAACAATACGAGCAAAGCAGTTGTCTTCACAGCAAAGGGAGGCCGAGACCAGCGCAGGTTTTGTTATCACATCTTCCGACATCTCAGAAATACTATCTCCATCACGTTCCTATTGCCAATCAACTACCGTCTCCTCTGATAAACTTCTGGTAAATCCAGTCCATTATATTCCGCGCACATTCTTCGGCAGTTCCCCCGCAATGTGTCGGTATCTTTGACTTACTTCTTGCTACAAGGGGCAAAGCGACGAGACCATCTTCAACCTGTAATGCAGGGAGGTTGCCGGGCGTTTTCCCCCTCACCCTTTGTCCCCTCTCTCCCTGCCCTGCGGCTGGGGGAGAGGAGCGAAGGATGAGGGGTTTCGGGGTGCGCAGCAACAACAAGGAGAGGGCGAGGGGGGAGCGGAACCCCCTGGGAAAAGCGTACTACCTTGAATATAAGCCAAAAAGGATCTTCATGGAATTCTTTGAGTTGAAGAACATCTCTGAACGCTATTTGGATCTGGTGAATCCTACCACTCCCGAGAAAATTCTGATCGCAGGGCGTGTCGCCGGAATGAACAAAGGCAATCGTGTGATTGACTTCGGGTGTGGGTATGGTGAGGTGCTAATTCTCTGGGCCAGGACATTCGGTATCTCCGGACTGGGCATTGACATCCGCTCTGTTGCTTGTGAACGGGCATACAGGAAGATTGCGAAAGAACGCCTGGGTGACCGGATAGAAATTGTGTGCGGTGATGCGGCTGAATACCCTTTTGAACCGCAGGGTTACAACGTTGCCTCGTGCATAGGGGCCACGTTCATCTGGAAAGGCGGTTTCAGGGAAGCGGTCCGCACAATGCAACGAGCGATTCCACCTAACGGACGGCTTGTCATTGGAGAGGCGCACTGGCTGCGCTCTATCGTACCACCAGATTACGTACGGCATGAGCCCTCCATAAGAACGGAGTATGAACTGTTGTGTACTGCACGAGAAGAAGGACTGGAACTCATTTATGTTCTTCACTCTAACCATGATGATTGGGATCATTCCGAGTCCGAGAACTGGCGCGGATTAGCAGACTGGCTTGATGAGAATCCAACACATCGGGAGCGAGAGGAGGTGATCCGGCATTTACACGACAGCCAGGAGGAATATCTGCGCTACGCGCGCGAGCATCTCGGTTGGGCCCTGTACGTGTTGAAGCCAGCGGGATAGAGTTCTACCGACGAATTGCATGGTCAAATCCGTGCACCTCAGGACGATTATCAGTTTTTCATTGAGCCGTGTGAACGAGAAACAACTCAATGCGCTGGGAAGTTCTTAATGCTTTTTCATGGAACAGACCTTGACTTTTGAGTGGATCTGGAGTACGCTAGCGCCACTATGACCATCAGAATT
>CAKZOY010000030.1 GCA_937138275.1 uncultured Chloroflexota bacterium | reverse complement strand
TTTCGCAAAGAGCACAAAGTTGTTGAATCTCGTAAAGTCGTATCACGATCTTTTGGCAAAGTCTCAAAAAGTCATACCAGCCCTATGGGGTGAATCCGGCTTGTGATTCCGGAAGGATGCGATCTTCTGGAGGATTGACATTTCCCCTCCCCCCTACCCCCCTCCCCATTGAGGGCAGACGATCCGTCCGCTCCTACAGACGCACGGGGAGGGGGATGGAAATGGGGTTTTTGGGGCGGCGGCTTCGCCGCCGCCCCAAAAACCCTCTCTTCCCCCCTCTCCCCCGCCCGCAGGGCAAGGGGGAGAGGGGGGCAGGGGGGGGGAGGGGGATAAAGGGAATCCCTGGCAACAAAGAAGACTCGGGACGAACGCTCGGACTCCCACCAGGGCAAGGGATGGGTATGACTTTATGAGACTCTGTTAAAGACCGGGTGATAGGACTTTGTGAGAATCAACAAAGTTTTTTAACTTGTGTCCATTGTGTTCCTGGTGGTTTAAAGAAATCTTTTGACACTCTTTGCAGGAAAGGTGTATGACAGATCCCAAATTCCGCTTCTCCACCACCCTGGAAGTCCGCTGGCGCGACCTGGACGCGCTGGGGCACGTCAACAACGCCGTCTACTTCACCTATCTGGAGCATGCCCGCACGCACTACCTGCGGGAACTGGGGCTGGCTTCTTTCCGCAACCCGGAGGAGGTCGGCATCATCCTGGCCGAGGCGACCTGTACCTACCATGCCCCGCTCTATCTGGGGGAACAGGTGACCATCTGGGTGCGGGTGAGCGAGATGCGCAATTCCAGTTTCGTCTTTGAGTACCGGATGGAGGGGGAAGACGGTCGGCTCGCCGCCACTGCGCGCACGGTCCAGGTCTGCTACGATTACGCCGCTCGCCGGTCCACTCCCATTCCCGAGACCTGGCGGGCGAAGATCACGGCGTACGAGCCGGGGCTTCAGGGGGCACCATGACCACGACGCTGCTGCTGATCCGGCATGCCAGCAATAATCTGCTGAAAGAGCACCGGATGGGGGGCCGGATGCCCGGCATCCATCTCAACGAAGAGGGGCGGGCAGAGGCGGAGGCGCTGGCGAGGCGGCTGGCCCGGACCGAACTGGCAGCGGTCTACTCCAGCCCGATGGAGCGAACTCTGGAGACAGCCCGGCTCATTGCCGAGCACCACGGCCTGGAGGTGCGCATCCATCCCGGTCTGAACGAAGTGGACTGTGGGGAGTGGAGCGGTGAACTGAACGTCCGGATTCGGGAACACCCGCACTGGCTTCCCCTGCAAATCCTCCCCTCTATGGTCCCTTATCCCGGTGGAGAGCGATCGTGGAACGTCCAGGTCCGGGTGGTCGCCGTGCTGGAGGAGATTCGCGCTGCCCATCGGGGGCAGACGGTCGCCGTCGTCTCCCACGCCGACCCGATCCGGCTGGCGGTGGCGCACTACATCGGGCTGCCGCTGGACCTGTTCCGTCGGCTATTGGTGTCGCCCGCTTCGCTGACCGTTCTCGCGTTTGAGCCTCTGCCGAACGTTCCCGACCTGAGCCGTCCTCGCCTGGTGTGCCTGAACGATACGGCGCATCTGGAAGTGAAAAGTAAAGCATAAAAAGTAAAACGCAAGCGCCTGCGGTTCGCTCAATTGGGCTTGCGCAGCAATTCGCCGAAAGGGGGAGGCGTGGGTTTTTGAGGCGGCTTCGCCGCCGTCCGCAAATCCCAACTCTTCTTCCCCTCCCCGTGCGGCTGTAGGGGCAGGCGAAAATCCAGATCCCGGAGCAAAGATGACCGGTAAGCGCGTTGTCGTTCTGACCACCGGCGGGACGGTGGCGATGCGGCACGACCCCCAGGCCGGGGGGGCCATCCCTGCCCTCACCGCCGCCGACCTGACCGCCGTCCTCCCGCCCGGTGCGCCGGAGTTGGTGGTGGAGGAAGTCTGCAACCTGCCCAGTTCCCACTTCACCCTGGAGCACCTCTGGCACATTCGGGAACGGGCAGAACACTGGGCGGCCGACCCCTTCGTGGACGGCATCGTGGTCACCCACGGGACCGACACCCTGGAGGAGACGGCCTATCTGCTGGACCTGACGGTCTCCGGCGACACCCCGATGGTGCTGACGGGCGCGATGCGCACCGCCTCGGACGTGGGCGCCGACGGCCCGGCGAACCTCTGGGCAGCGGTGCGGGTAGCGGCCTCATCCGAGGCGCGCGGGCTGGGGGCGTTAGTCGTCTTCAACGACGAAATCCACGCCGCGCGCTTCGTCACCAAGATGGACACCCTCTCCCCTGCCACGTTCCAGTCCCCCGGCTGGGGGCCTCTGGGGCGGGTGGAAGGGGATCGGGTCCACATTCCCTTCCATCTGGAGCGGGAAGTGGTCCCCTGCCCGCGGCTGGAGGAGCGAGTGATGCTGATTAAACTGGCGGTGGGGATGGGGGCCGAACCGCTGGAGGACGCTCTGGCGCGGGGCGCCCGCGGGGTGGTGCTGGAGGCTCTGGGCGGTGGGCGAATTCCTCCCTGGTGGTTGCCCGTCATAGAGCGCGCGATCGCCGATGGTGTGACCGTCCTCATCGCCTCCCGCTGCCCCTCCGGGCGGGTCTGGGACGCCTACGGGTATCCCGGAAGCCATCGCGCCCTGAAGGAGATGGGCTGTCTCTTTTCGCCCAATCTGAACGGCCCCAAGGCTCGCATCTGGCTGATGGTGATGCGGGGGAGCGGTTTACTGATGTCAGATACGGACGCAGGAGGTCTGAATGCGGATTGACTTCATCATTATATCCCTGGCAACCTTTGCCGCATTCTTTGATACCCACGCCTTGTTCCCGTTGATGTCCCCGTATGCTCGTTCACTGGGGGCCTCGTTGAGCCTCGTTGGCATCATCGTGGGGGTCTATTCGGCGGTCAACCTGCTGGGCAACCTCGGCGCAGGTTTCTGGACCGACCGGGTGGGGCGGAAAACGCCCCTCCTGATGGGTCTTTCGGTGGCCGGATTGTCGTTGCTGGTCTACTCCATCGTACGGGGCCCGGCCGAACTGATCGTGGTACGCATCCTGCACGGGATCGGCGCGGCACTGATTTCCCCCGCCTCGCTGGCCTCCCTCGGCGACATGGCCGACCCCCGCCAGCGCGGCCGCACGATGGCCCTCTACGGCATCGCCTTTGGGACGGCCGGGTTGCTGGGCCCCCCGCTCAGTGGTCTGGTGCGGGACCGCTGGGGGTACGATGCCGTCTTCATCGGCCTGGCCGTTCTGATGTTTGCCGTCGCCCTGGTCGTCCTGACCCTGTTCCGGGGGCAATTTGCCCCGCGCCAGTCCTCGGATCGGTCACCGTTACGGGCGGTCCTGCGCCGCCAGCGCCTCTGGGTATCTTTCGCGTCCGCCTTCTGCTGGACCTTTGCCCTGGGCACCCTGCTGGTCCTGCTGCCGCTGATCGGTAGAGACCTGGGTTTCTCCTCGGCGCGCGTGGGGATGCTCTTTGGAGCCTTTGCTCTGGCGGCCATCCTGCTCCAGGCTTCTCCGTTGAGCCACCTCTCCGACCGGAGGGGGCGGTTGCCGGTGATCGTGCTGGGACTGGTGCTCATCGCCGCCAGTTTGCTGATTCTGACCGTCCTTCGGCAATGGGGGCCGATGATGGGGACAATGTTTCTCTATGGGGTCGGTTTTGGCTTTCTCTTCCCGGCGATGTCGGCACTGATCGCCGACGAGGCGGACGCGTCGTCGCGAGGAGTCGCTTCCGGCATCTTTACGGCGATGTTCTCCCTGGGCATTGTCGTGGGGACGGCGACAGCGGGCTGGCTGGCCGAACAGCCCATCGGGCTTCATCCCTTTGTCCTGGCGGCACTGGTCGTTGCCGGCGGAGCGCTCTGGGCCATCGCCCACATCCGCTGGAAACCTTGAAATTTTTGTAACTATTCAGCCGTTTTGGCTCTGACGGGTTTTGCCGTTTCATCCCGATGGTGCGCGTATGCCCCTCCCCCCTGATCCCCCTCCCCGTTGAGGGCGGACGGATCGTCCGCCCCTACAGCCCCACGGGGAGGGGGGAGAAAAATGGGGTTTTGCGGGGCGGCGGCAAAGCCGCTGCCCCGCAAAATCCCTC